>CAZULX010000084.1:0-3251 GCA_964621335.1 uncultured Streptomycetaceae bacterium | reverse complement strand
CGGACGAAAGCGCTGGGCCGTCATCTCTGCGGTGACGATGCCGGTCGGCACCGCGAGGATGCCCCACCCGATCAGCATCATGATCGAGGCGAGCGTGCGGCCGAGCTCGGTGCTGGGCACTAGGTCGCCATAACCGACAGTGCTGATGGTGGAAATCGCCCAGTACACCGCCATGGGTATGCTGGTGAAGCCGTGCTCCGGGCCTTCGATCACGTACATGAGCGTGCCCACGATCAGCACGATCATGACGACGATGGACAGGAACACGAAGATCTTGCGGCTGCTGTTCTTCATCGCCCTCCCGAGCAGCCGGTACTCGGTCAGGAAGGCGGTGAGCTTGAAGATCCTGAACACGCGCAGGAGCCGCAGGATACGCACGTCGATCAGCACGTAGGCCTCGGGATAGAACACCGCCAGGTACGTCGGGAGCACGGCGATCAGGTCGACCACGCCGAAGAAGCTCCTCGCGTAGCGCAGCGGACGGTCGGTGCACGCGAGCCGCGCCACGTACTCGATGGTGAAAAGCACGGTGAATATCCATTCGGCGGTCGTGAGCAGCGTGCGGTGGCGCAACGCGATGCCGGACACGCTGTCGGCGATCACCGCCGCCACGCTCGCGAGTATGACGACGAGCAGGAGCACGTCGAATGCCTTGCCGGCAGGCGTGTCGGACTCGAATATGATTCGGTAAAGAGCCAGGCGCCAGCCGCCGGCGGGCCGCCCGAAGCGCACCGCGTCCGAAGCGGCGTAAGGATCGACCTCGATGGCGGGGGTGCGTTGCGTGTGGTTCATATCGAGTCCGGCTTCGGGAGCGTTTTCAACTCCCGATAGCGTAACAGCGCCGCGGTGCGTGCGATGGCGCGGAATGCGGCGGCGGCAGTTACGCTTTGCCACACCTGCCTTGCGCGGCTAGACTCCACGGGCGCGAGCCCCACACCAGGAGAAGCACCGATGGAACTGAAATCCCGGCGCCACACCGTATCCGACTTGGGCGGCGCCATAGAGCTTTGTTATACGAACGGGTGGACCGACGGCCTCCCGGTCGTTCCGCCGACCGCGGAGCGCATCGAGGCTATGCTCGAAGCGGCCGGCCTCGAGCCCGGCCACGAGCTCGCGTTCATCGAGAACAGGCAGGTATCGGTGACGGCGGAAAAAGTCGCGATCAACGCGGTGATGGCGGGCTGCAAGGCCGAATACATGCCCGTCGTCGCGGCAACGGTCGAAGCACTCGCCGATCCGCTCTACGGCTATCACGGTCCCGCAACGAGCACCGGCGGCTCCGCGGTCTTCATGCTGGTGAACGGCCCGCTCGCGCGGAAGCTCGACCTGAACTCGGGAGACAATCTCTTCGGCCCCGGCTGGCGCGCGAACGCCTCGATCGGGCGCGCCGTGAGGCTCGTCATGCGGAACGTCATCGGCACGCTCCCCGGCGAGCTCGACCGCAGCTCCCTCGGCCACGCGGGGAAATACACCTACTGCATCGCCGAGAACGAGGTCGACAGCCCGTGGCCGGCGTTTCACGCGACGCGCGGCTTCAAGTCCGACCAGAACGCCGTCACCATTTTCGCGGCCTACGCACCGCACCAGTATTCGAACCGCCTGAGCGCCAATCCCGAAGGCGTGCTCGACACCGCCTGCGCACACATGAAAATCTCCGCGGGCACCGCGCGCCAGCCGCAGTACGCGATGGTTTTCGCGGGCGAGCACCAGGCGATTTTCAAGAAAGCGGGCTGGGCGCGCGAAGACGTGCAGCGCTACGTTTACGAGCACACCAGGACCACCGCGGCCGAATTGAAGCGCATCCACATGAACCCGGGCGAGGCCACGCCCGAGGACGAGCGCACGATGGTGACGCTCGTGGAGCGGCCGGACGATCTGCTGGTGATCGCCGCCGGGGGCAACGCCGGCGTGCAGTCGGCCTTCATCCCCGGCTGGGGCAGCAAAAACGGCTCGCAGAGCGTGACGAAGGAGATACGGTTACCCTGAGCCTGTAACCACCCCCACCCTAACCCTCCCCCTGAGGGGGAGGGAACAGAACTCTCCTTCCCTTTCAGGGGGAAGGTCGGGATGGGGGTGGTGTTGAAATCGTAGGGTGCGTCACCGACGCACCGCAGACAAAGGAGCAGATATGGCAATTCAGATTTTCGATCCCACCACCGAAGTCGCCGAGCGCCACATCGCGTTCGTGCGCAGGCCCCAAACGCTCGAGGGCGCGCGCATCGGGCTCGTCGACAACACCAAGCACAACTCCGACCAGTTGCTGCTGCGCATCGCGAATATCCTCGAGCGCGATCACGGCGCCAAGGCGCACGTGATCCGCCAGAAGAAAAGCGCGGGCGCCGCGCCCCACGCGGAGATCGTCGAGGAGCTGAAAGCGAACTGCGACGTCATCGTCGCCGGCGTCGGCGACTGAGGGTCGTGCTCGTCGGGGAGTGTCCTCGACAGCATAGTGTTCGAACAGCACGGCGTTCCGTCGGCGTCCATCATCACGCACGTCTTCACGGCGACCGGCAAGGCGATGGCGCGCACCTGGGGCCTTCCCGATTTCCGCTTTCTGGTGATGCCGCACCCGATCGCGAACCTGACCGATGCGGAGCTCGACCAGCGCGCCGCGGCGATCGTGCCGGAAGTCGTCAAGCTCCTGCTCGAAGGCCAGACCGGCTGACGGCGCTTTAGGCTGCCTTGCGCCGCCGCTGCCTCAACCACAGCAGCAGCGCAAGGAGCGTCCCGCCCGGCATGAGCAGCTCGATCAGCAGGTAGGGCGCGCAGGTGCGCGCGCCGGCGACGATCGCTCTCATCTACGTCAACGCCGCGGGCTCGGCGATCGGCGCGAGCGCATCGCCGATGCGTGCCGCCTGCTCTTTCGTGATCAGCTCACCGAGTATCGTCGTGAATCGCTCGTTCTCCGCGCCGGAGAGGATGTACTGAAAGCGATAGGCCTTGAGGATCGTCGAGCGCACGCGGGCGATCTGTTGGGGCGAGAGCGGCCGGCGGCAGAGATCGAAGAAGTGTGTGCCGTCGTCCTGCGCCTGCTGCCGCAGGACCGCGTCCACCGCCGTCACCAGCGCTACGAGGTCGTTCACCGCCGCATCGCGCTCGCGCGCCGTCACCTTCGCGTCTTCGCGCCGCCATTCGAGCTCGTCGAGGATGGCGTGCTGCGACTCCTCTTTCCAGTGGAACATGAAGACGTCCTTGTAGAGCGGCGAGAGGCTCGCGTCGCACGCGATGCTTTCGCGGTAGTGCGCCTGGGT
>CAZULX010000083.1:0-3107 GCA_964621335.1 uncultured Streptomycetaceae bacterium | reverse complement strand
AAGAACATGTAGTCGGAGACTTTCGAGATCGGCGCGAAGTCCCTGACGGGATCGTACGGGGTTTTCGGCTGCAGCGTCGGATTGATGGTGATGCTGCTTTGAACGATCAGCAGCGTGTAGCCGTCCGGCGCGGCTTTCGCGACGAAGTCGACGCCTATCGTGCCGCCCGCGCCGGTGCGGTTCTCGACGATGACCTGCTGGCCGAGCTCTGCGGTCATCGTCCTCCCCAGCATGCGCGCCATGAGATCGAGCGAGCCGCCCGGGCTGAACGGGTTGATGATGCGTACCGTTTTCACCGGATAGCTCTGCGCCTGGGCGGCGCCGGTCGCGGCGGCCACTACGGCGAGGACTGCGAAGCTCCCAGCGGTGAGCCGTGTGATTGTTTTCATCATGCGTTCTCCTCCGTGCGTTGCACTGTTTTTCACGTCGGCGGGCTTTCAGTCCGCCTTCATGCCGACCTGTTTGATGATCCTGCTGTTCAGCGCGAGCTCGTGGCTGATCATCTGACCGAACGCCTTGGGGTCGAGCCCCACGGGGTCGGTCCCCTGCGAAGCGAAGCGCTCTCTGACGTCCGGCATCTTCAACACCGCCGCAGCCTGCGTGTACAGGAAGTTGATGATCGTCGGCGGCGTCTTGGCCGGCGCGAGGAGGCCCTGCCACGGCGCGGTGTTGAAATCCTTCACGCCCGCCTCACTGAGCGTGGGCACGTCGGGGAGGTAAGGCACGCGCTCCTTCCCCGAAGTGCCGAGGACTTTCACGCGGCCGCTTTTGAGATGCGGCATGATCGTCGGCGGCGTTGTGAATATGAGCTGAACCTCGTTCTGGATGAGCGCGGTCAGCGCCGGAGCGCCGCCTTTGAAAGGCACCGAGACCATCTTCGTGTTGGTGAGGATCTTGAAAAGCTCGGCCGCGAGCGCGCCCGAGCTGCTCGGCGTCGCCCACGCCACGTTGAGCGAATCGGGTTTGGCTTTGGCGAGCTTGATGAGCTCGCCGACGGTATTCGCCGGCACTTTCGCATTGAGCGCAAGGAGGAGCGGCTGCTGGCCGGCGAGAATGATCGGCGTGAAATCCTTGTAGACGTTGTACGGGATGCGGCTGCCGCTGTAGATGAACGGCACGATGGTGTGCGCCGCATACGTGAACAGGAGCGTGTAGCCGTCGGGCCGCGCGCTCGCCACGATCTCGTTTCCGAGGAGGCCGCCCGCGCCCGGGCGGTTGTCGACGACGAACGGGCGTCCGATGATGTCGCCCATCCTGTTCAGCACGATGCGCGCGATGATGTCGGTGCCGCCCGCGGCGGCGACCGGGACAATGACGCGCACCGGGCGCTCCGGATAACCGCCGGGGCCCTGCGCCTGTTGCGGTTGCGCTGCCGCCGCAGGCGCGCAAAGCGACAGTGCGCTGAGTAGTGATGCGGCTGTGCGACGCATGATTTTGTCCTCGTATATTGTTTGTCGGGGAAGCGGCACGCGAAAGCACGCGCGCCGCGACTGCAGAACCGGGACGGGCCCCGGCGCACTCGCGCCGGAGACCTTTCGAGAGTAAGAGCCTAAGAGCCCCTAAGGCTTCGCTTCTCCAATCACGTTCTTGGCGATGCGGAAGCAGTCGACGCCCACGGGTATGCCGCAATAGACCGCGATCTGGATCAGCACCGCGCGCAACTCTTCCCTCGTGAGACCATTGCGGATCGCGCCCCGCAGGTGCAGCTCGAACTCGTGCGTCTTGCCGAGCGCGGCGATCATGCCGAGGTTGAGTATGCTGCGCTCGCGGCGCGAGAGCGTCTCGTCGGTCCAGCACAGGCCCCAGCAGTACTCGCTCACGATTTCCTGGAAAGGTTTGTTGAAATCGTCGGCGTTCTTCATCGCGCGATCGACGTACTCGTCACCCAGCACCGCGCGGCGCGCGGCGAGACCTGCATCCATGAGTTTCTTGTCCATGATTACCTCCTGATGTTGTGAGTTTCACTCTGTTCGTTTACCGGCTGCCTTTTGTGCCCGGTCAGAATCTGGTCGAGCACGTAAGGCATGATCCCGCCGTGGCGCACGTATTCGACTTCGGCCGGCGTGTCGAGGCGGAGCGTCACCGGCACGCGCTCGGTCGCGCCATTCGCCCGGCGCACGACCAGCGTCAGCGCCTGGCCGGGCTCAACGTCGTCGCTCAAGCCGGTCAAGTCGAACGTTTCGGTGCCGTCGAGCCCGAGCGTCGCCGCCGTGGTACCGGCGCCAAGCTGGCACGGCAGCACGCCCATGCCGACGAGATTGCTGCGGTGGATACGCTCGAAGCTCCCGGCGACGACCGCGCGCACGCCGAGGAGCCGCGTGCCTTTCGCCGCCCAGTCACGCGCGCTGCCGGTGCCGTACTCTTCCCCTGCGACGACGATGAGCGGCACGCGTTCCGCTTCGTACTGCATCGCGGCCTCGTAGATGCTCGTCTTTCTCCCGCCCGGCTGCTGCGCGGTCACGCCGCCTTCGACTCCCGGCACCATCAGGTTCTTCAGCCGCAGGTTCGCGAAAGTGCCTCGCATCATCACTTCGTGGTTCATGCGCCGCGCGCCGTAGTTGTTGAAGTCCGCGGGCTTGACGCCGAGCGACTGAAGATAGGTACCCGCGGGCGAAGTGCTCTTGATGCTGCCGATCGGGCTGATGTGATCGGTCGTGATCGAGTTGCCGAGTATCGCCAGTGCGCGAGCGCCTTTGATGTCGCGTAACGTCGACTGCCTCAACGCTTCGTCCAGAAACGGCGGCTCCTTGATGTAGCTCGAGTCGCCTTGCCACGGATACATTTCGCCCGTCGCCTGCGCGATGTCTTTCCAGAGCGGGTTTTTCGTCGCGATGTCCGCCGAGTAGGTCTCGCGGTAGAAATCGGGATTCGCCGCGACATCCAGCGCGCCCTGCAATTCTTCCGCGGTCGGCCACACGTCTTTGAGATAAACGGGCTTGCCGCCCTTGCCCGTCCCCAATGGCTCTTTGTCGAAATCGATGTCGACGCGGCCGGCGAGCGCGAACGCGACGACGAGCGGCGGGCTCGCGAGGAAGGACGCGCGCACCGCCGGGTGGATGCGCGCTTCGAAGTTGCGGTTCCCCGAAAGCACCGCGCACGCGACGATA
>CAZULX010000082.1:0-2737 GCA_964621335.1 uncultured Streptomycetaceae bacterium | reverse complement strand
AAAAGGAAGGGGCACGATAACGCGCCCCCCGCGGGAAAACAATATGCCGCGCGCCGCCCGTCAGTCGCAGACGAGCGCCGCCGACGCGCGCCGCTCCGCCTCCCGATCACGCGCGGGCGTGAGCTCGAGGAAATGCTCGTTGCACGTGGACATTGCCCGGGTTGTTCAATGCGGAGCCGCCGTTCATCACGAGGTTATTGCCGGCCATGTTGTAGCGCGTCGTGCCTGGTTGTTCACCGTCACGCCGGTCAGGGTGCGCTGACCGGTGCCGCCGATGCTCAACATGCCGCCCGGCGCTATCGTCAAAGCGCCGCCCGTGATGGTGCTGGGGCCATTCCAGACCAGCGATGAATTGATCGTCGGGCCGCCGCTCACATCGAGCACCGCGCCGCCGTTCAGAAAAAAGAAAAGAACGGGCCGTCGATGCCTTTCGCGCCGCTCGCCGAGATCACCCCGCCGCTCTGGACGACGCGGACGCGCGGCACGCGAGTGACCGGGTTGCGTTTTGGGCACGGGATCCCCGTTGTTCTTAATTTTTCCCAGTGCAGAAGAACAGCGATTTCGACCATCGCGCTTGCATACGAAGCCCGGCCCGCCCTGCGATACCTGCCCCGGTTGGAGCACCCGCCGCCAGGGCCGTAAACTAGCCGCTCAGGCGGCTGTTCTTCCGAGTTCAGGTCGAGAGCAGTCGAAGATGCACGACGACGAGGCCACCAAGCAACCATGAACACCAAAACCACGCTCGGACGGCTCCCGCGGGACGCCATACGTACGCTCGAATTGCCTGCGCTATCCCTGGACCTCATACAAGGCTTCAAGTCGCTCGTCGATTTAACCGGCACTATTTCAGATGCGATGGACGAGCTCGGCATCGCCGGGGTCGTTCCCGCGTGCACGCTGCCGCCCGTCAATACCGGCACGCGCATCGTCGGCCGCGCGCTGACGCTGCGCAACATCCAGCGTACCGCGCAAATCCACAAGGCGGCGCAGGATAAAACGAACACGCAGGGCGAAAGCGAAGCGCACAACCTTGCGGAGCCGGGAGACGTGCTCGTCATCGAAGGCGTCATGGGCTGCTCCAACATGGGCGGCCAATCCGCGACGATCGCGAAGCGGCAGGGTTTCGTCGGTGCAATCGTGGACGGAACGGTGCGCGACCCGGAGCAGTACCGCGGGATGGGCTGGCCGGTCTGGTGCCGGGGTTTCACGCCCATTACCGGGAAATGGCGGATGCAGACGGTCGAAGTGAACGGTAAGGTGCAGGTCTGCGGCATCCAGGTCGCGCCCGGCGACCTCGTGTGCGCCGACGAAGCCGGCGTGTGCTTCGTGCCGCGCGATCAGGCGGCCGCGGTGCTCGAAGCCGCGCGCAAGATCGATGGCGGGGATACGAAGCGCAAGCAGGACATCGACGCGGGCGTGCCGGTCGCCGAGCTCATGACGAAGAAATACAAGTAACTACATGCAGCGCCGATAGGCGCCTAAAGTACGCCGTCGCGCCCGGAGGGGCAGCGAAACTGCACCGAAGGAGCGGAGTACCTTAATTTATGAAAAACACCAACCTCGTATTCATACTTTCCGACGAGCACAACAAGCGCCTGCTCGGCTGCTACGGCCATTCGACGATCAGGACGCCGAACCTCGACCGTCTCGCCTCGCAAGGCACGCGCTTCACCAACGCTTACACCAACTGCCCGATCTGCGTGCCCGCGCGCGCGAGCTTCGCGACGGGACGCTACGTGCACGATCACGGCTGCTGGGACAACGCGATCGCTTACGACGGCCGCATGCCGTCGTGGGGGCACAGGCTGATGGCGCAGGGCCATCGCGTGAGCTCCATCGGCAAGCTCCACTACGCCGACTCGGCGCCCGCGCGCAACGGTTTCGACGAGGAGATCCTGCCGCTGCACATCGTGAACGGCGTCGGCGACCTGCTGGGGCTCATTCGCGACGAGCTGCCGCGGCGGCCGGGATCGGCGAAGCTCGGGCCCGAAGCGGGACGCGGCGAATCCGAATACACGAACTACGACCGCTCGATTGCGGACCAAACGGCGAAGTGGCTGAAGGGTGCTGCGGCCCGCAAAACGGACAAGCCATGGGCCCTTTACGTCGGGTTCGTCTCGCCGCACTTTCCGCTGATCGCCCCGCCCGAGTTCTACGATCTCTACCCGGAAGACAAAGTGCCGTGGCCCGATATGTACGAGTCCGCGGAGCGTCCGCAGCATCCGTTCATAGACGCGATGCGCAAGTGTCTGTGCTACGACGAGGCTTTCGATGCGCCGATGGTACGCCGCGCGATCGCCGCTTACATGGGCCTCGTCACTTTCCTCGACGACAACGTCGGCAAAATCCTGCGCGCGCTGGAAGAGAGCGGTCTCGCGGAGACGACGCGCGTGGTCTACGGCACCGACCACGGAGACAATCTCGGCACGCGCGGGCTGTGGGGCAAGTCGACTATGTACGAGGAATCCGCGGGCATACCGCTCATCCTCGCCGGCCCCGACGTGCCCAAAGGCAACGTGTGCGCGACGCCGGTGTCGCTCGTCGACGGTTTCCAGACTTTCGTCCAATCGCTCGGCGCGAAAGCCGATCCCGCCGATGCGAACCTGCCGGGACACTCGCTCCTCGACATCGCGCAGGGCTACGTGCCGAATCGCACCATTCTTTCCGAATACCACGCCGCGGGCGCGATGACGGGCGCGTACATGATCCGGCACCGCCAGTACAAGTACATCCACTA
>CAZULX010000081.1:0-3284 GCA_964621335.1 uncultured Streptomycetaceae bacterium | reverse complement strand
TCGCCGGTGAAGACGCCTGCGCCTCCCGTCGTGTAGTAAGGGGCCTGCTGCCTGACGCTCAACCACCCGCCGATGCTGGTCATGAGGCCGTCGATCACACCCGACTCGAGCGCGCTCGGCACTTCGCCGAAGCCCATGACGACGGGGTTGGCCTTCCACGACTCGAGGACGGGATTCTCCGCCGGTCCCATGCTGCGCACTTTCCTGCCGCTGAAGTCGTCGGCCTTCAGGTAGCGCTTCTTGCCGCCTACGCCCATGCCGAAGCTCATGTGGCCGGCGCCGAACACCTTGATCGCCTGGTTCTTCTGCAGGCGGTCAACCAGCATCTGGAAAGTCTTGGTCTTGTCGATGTTGTCGACCGCGCCCACCGTGGTGAGGATGCCGGGACCGACGACGGCCATCAGCCACGGATCGACGGGGGCGGCCTTGCCCATCTGCATCCACGTCATCTCGAGATTGCCCGCGCGCATCGCTTCGAACGCCTCAGGGATGGTGTAGAGCGCCCCGGCGTAGTAGAGGCGCGCTTCGCTGCCCGGAATGACCTGCGGCAGGCGGTCGGCGAAGTGCTTCATCGCGAGACCCGCGGGGTGCGGCGGCGGCGGGAAATCCGCAGCGAAGCGCATCACCACTTTCTGCGGCTTGTCCTGCGCGTGGACGGCGGGGCCTAGACTGAACGTTGCGGCGAGAGCGGCGACGAATGCCGCTGCGGTTGCCCTCACCAAAGGTTGCTGCACGGGGCTGCGCTTCATGAACTCCTCCATCGATTTCGTTATGGTGCGGTGCCGCTTCGGGTCGGTGCGGCTTTAGGTGGCTTGCGTGGGAAGACCGTATAGCAACGGACTATAGGCGTCAAGGTCGCAAGGCGGCCGTAGCGAGACCGCACTCCGGCATGGTGCGGTGCGCTACCGCTCGCTCGACTCGGATGGGGCGCGACGGATTTCTGATGCGGAGCCGTGTTCGCCGAGCCGCGGCGCGGCGCGCTCGTATTCAGGGCGCACGCCGTCGAAGCGCAAGGGGAGGCCCAGGGTGGGGAGCGCGCCTTCCGGCCCCTGCTGGATGATGCCGAGGGCGAGCGCCTGGGGATCGTTGACGACCTCGTCGATGCGCTGCACCGGCGCATTGGGAACGCCGGAGGCGTCGAGCAGCTTTCTCACTTCGGCTACCGGGCGCTTCGCCACTTCCGCTTCGAGCAGGGGAATGAGAACGCGCCGGTTTTTCACACGGTCCGCATTGGTGGCGAAGCGTGCGTCGCGCGCGAGCTCGGGGCGTCCGAGCGCTTCTACGAGCTTCGCATAGAGGCCGTCGTTGCCGCCACCGATCACGATCCAGCCGTCGCCTGCGCGAAAAGCCTGGTAGGGCACGATGCCCGAGGCGCCCGAGCCCTGCGGCTTCATCTGCCGCGGCGCGATCGTGACGCTCGCGATCTGTATCGTCTCGTAGGCGAGGGCGGTCTCGAAGAGCGAGGTCTCGACGATACCGCCGCGGCCGGTTTTGCTGCGCTCCAGCAAGCTCGACAGGATGCCGACCGCCGCCCACAGCCCCGCGCCCATGTCGGTCATCGCTACGGGCACGCGGATCGGCGGCCGCGTCTCGTCCTCTCCGGTAATGCTCATGAGCCCGCCGTATGCCTGCATGAGCGGATCGTAGCCGGGCTTGTCCTCGAGCGGGCCGCCGCGGCCGAACGCGCCGATGTCGCAGTAGACGAGCGCAGGTTTGCGCGCGAGCAGCGTCCCGGGGCCCAGACCGCGCTCCGCGGCCATTCCGGGACGCAGGTTGAAAATGACCGCGTCGGCGTCGCGCACGATGAGCTCCTCTAGCGCGGCGCGCTGCTCCGGGACGCCGAGCTCGACCGTGATGCCGCGTTTTCCGCGGTTGAGCGCGACGAAATGCGGCGCGGCGCCGTCCCAGAAAGGAGGTCCCCAGCCGCGCGCGAAATCGCCGCCGCCGGGCGATTCGACTTTGATTACGTCGGCGCCGAGCTCCGCGAGGATGAGTCCCGCGTAAGGGCCGGCGACGCTGTTGCCGACTTCGACGACGCAATAACCTCTGAGCGGTTTGCTGCTCGGCATGTCAGTACGACCGCGGCAGGCCGAGGACGTGCTGCGCGACGTGGGCGAGGATGAGATTGGTCGAGACCGGCGCAATGCGCGCGAGCCGCGCCTCGCGCCATTTACGCTCGACGCCGAACTCGCGCGCGAAGCCGTAGCCGCCGTGCGTCTGCATGCAGGCTTCGGCTGCGTTCCACAGGCATTCGGCGGCGAGGTAGCGCGCCATGTTCGCTTCGGCGCCGCACGGCACGCCCGCCTGGAACATCGCGGCCGCGCGCCGCACCATGAGGTCGGCGGCTTCCATCTGGATATGCGCCTGCGCGATCGGGAACTGGATCGACTGGTTCTGGCCGATCGGCCGGTCGAATACCCGGCGCTCCTTCGCGTAATGGGTCGCGGTGCGCACGAACCATTTCGTCGAGCCGATCGCTTCGGCCGCGGTCAGCACGCGCTCGGCGTTCATGCCGTCGAGGATGTAGCGAAAGCCTTTGCCTTCTTCGCCGACGAGCGCATCGGCCGGCACCTCGAGGTCGTCGAAGAACACTTCGGTCGTGTGGTGGTTCACCATCGTCTTGAGCGGCCTGATCTCGAGGCCTTTGCCGAGAGACGCGCGGATGTCGATGAGGAATGTCGAAATCCCGTGCGTGCGGCTTTTCTCTTCGCCGGGCGGCGTGGTGCGCGCGATCGCGAGCATGAGATCGGAATGCAGCGCGCGCGAAGTGAAGATCTTCTGGCCTTTGAGCGTGTAGCCGCGATCGGTCCTGGTTGCGCGCGTCCTCAACTGCGTCGTATCCGAGCCGGTGGTCGGCTCGGTGACGCCGAAAGCCTGCAGCCTAAGCTTCCCCGCCGCGATCTGCGGCAGATACCTGCGCTTCTGCTCCTCGCTGCCGTGGCGCAGGATCGTTCCCATCGTGTACATCTGCGCGTGACCGGCGGCAGCGTGGCAGCCGGCGTTGCAGACTTCTTCCAGGATCACCGCCGCCGCGCGCAGCGGCATGCCGGTGCCGCCGTATTCCTCGGGAATCAGCGCGGCGAGAAAACCGGCCGCGGTGAGCGCATCGATGAACTCGGTCGGGTACGCTTCGGCTTCGTCTTTCTCGCGCCAGTATTCGGGCGGAAAGCCTGCGCATACCCGCTGCACCGCTACACGCACGTCGCCGTAATCCTCGCCCGTGGGCACGTCGATGATGCGTTCGATTCCGCTTTCGGGAGAATTCATGGGTGTTGCCTCGTCTA
>CAZULX010000080.1:0-6408 GCA_964621335.1 uncultured Streptomycetaceae bacterium | reverse complement strand
AGCGGGGGCAGCGCCGACCTCGTCGCGCTGGGGCGGGAGATGCTGCACAACCCGCACTGGCCGATCGACGCGGCGCAGAAGCTCGGCGTGGACGCGCCGTTTGCCGGGATACCGAACGCTTACGGGTACTTCCTCGAGAAGCGCGCTAAGAGCAAACTGATCAAGCCTTCCACTTTTCAGACGGGGATGTGATGGAAATTCGCCGCATGGGACCGATCGGGGCGGAGATCGTCGGCGTCGACGTGAAGACCATGGACGAGGCGACGTTCGGCCGGATTTACCAGGCGTGGCTGGACCATAACGTCATCTGCGTGCGGGACCAGGTCCTCGCGATCGATGATTTCCTGAGGTACAGCCGGCGCTTCGGAACCGTCTCGCCGCACCCGTCGAAGAGCACGCGCCATCCCGATTATCCTGAGATCACGGTCCTCGGCATCAACAAGTTCCGTCCCGACGGCACTCTCGACATGGACGTCTATGCACGCGGCGCAGAGAGCTTTCACACCGACGGCTCGTACGAGGAGGTGCCGTACAAGGCCACGCAGCTCCACGCGCTGGCGATCCCGAGCAGGGGCGGGGATACGTTCTTTTCGAGCGCGTATGCGGCTTACGACGAGCTTCCGCAGCACCTGAAGCGCCGCCTCGAAGGCAGGCACGGCGAATTCAAGTACGGCGGCCGTGCGCAGAGGAATCGGCTGCTGAACGAAGAGGACCGCAACGCGAAGCCCGTCCGCCACCCGCTCGTGCGCGTGCATCCCGAGACCGGGCGCACGCTGCTCTACTTCGACCAGAACAAGATCCTGCGTATCGAAGGGATGGAGGAATCCGAGAGCGATGCGATCATCGAGGAGATGACGGGCTTCATGCGGGAGCCGCCGTGCCAGTATCGGCACCAGTGGCGCAAGGGCGACGTCGTCATCTGGGACAACCGCTGCTCGTATCACATGGCGGCCGGGGACTATCCGCCCGAGGAGGATCGCATCCACTGGCGGGTGTCGATCAAGGAGCACGCGCTCCGCGAAAAGGAGCCGCTCTCGTAGGGCGCGGCCGGGGTTCCGGTAGCACACCTCTCTTGTACATCGAACGCGAACGTGGTACTAAATGGGGAAGCTCCGTCCGCCGTTTGCTCGAGCGGCGCATGGAGCCGGGCGGTTGCTCTCCATTCGCAGTTCGTCGGCACGAGGAGGGGTTCGGTGATGCAAGTATTGAAGCGTGTGTGGGCCCGGGATCATTCGCAGCTTCCCCTGCAATGGTGGTTTCCATCGCTGATCGCGTGCCTGGCCGTTTTCTTCGCAGGCCTTGGCATGCTCCACGCCGATGAGATCAAGTCATCGGTGCCCTTCGGATGGGGAACCGGTCCCCTCGTCTGGCCTGCGCTGCTGTTCTGGGCCGGGCTCCTCGCATGCGCGTGGCTCGTCGGCCTGATGATGAGCACCCGCAACGAAACGGCCCGGGCCGCTCTGGCCGAGCTGAAGGACAGAAGCACCGAGCTCCAGGCGCGCATCCAGGCGCTGCCGCCGAAAGGCTTCCTGGTGACTTTCGAGGACCTTTTCAGGGTCAGCTTCGACGTCGATTCCCGTGCGGGCGACAGCGAAGACGGGCTCAAGGCTTCGATCGTGGTGGCGCTCGGCGGAATCGCCTCGCTGGTCAGAGCCTTCAGCAGCCGGGGCGACGGCGCAGAATACTTCATCAACCTGATGGTGTTCCGGCCCGCCGCGCAGATCCGGCCCGAGGATCTCGCGAAGCACGTCCTGTTTGCCGAGCCCGGCGCCAACCCCCACACCTGGGACGGCGTGCTCCAGCTGCGCAAGGAGTTCGCGTACCGGTTCGACCACGACAACATGCAGCCCGACGCGGAGGTCGAGCCCATCATGCTCGCGATACCCGAGACGCCGTACCGCATGGACAACGGCAAGCCGACGCTGCTTCCGGGCGCGCCCGCGGTCTTCTGCGACCCGACGCAGTCGGCCGGTTTCGAGAACACGCTCGAGCTCGCGGCGTGGTGTCGCGAGCACCTGGCGCTGCGCTCCTCGGTGGCCGATGACATCGAGCGCTACTACGCAGCCGGTGCCGGGACGGCCGTCAGGAGCTTCATCTGCATGCCCATCGTGGTCACACCGCAGGGAGGCAGCCCGATCACCATCGGTGTGCTGAACATCCAGTCGAGCCGCCCGGGATTCCTGCCGGGCGAACAGGCGGGTCACTTCATCCCGATCGCGACGCCTTTCGTTCTGCTCATAGGGCGCTCGCTCTCGAGATACCGCGTCGTCCCCAAAGCCGTCCCCGCGGCCGTACCCAGAGCCGCTGCAAGCGCGTAGCGAGAGACCCCAAGGAGACGCCTTGAGCGCAAAACCCGAAACTATGTCGTTCGAAACGATCGTGACCGAGGCCCTGGCGCGAATGAAGGACGCGACTGCGGCCGCGCGCTTTTACGAAGTGGACCGCAGCAACGGCCAGTGGATCGTGAGGCGTGCGTCCACGACGAGCGCGTTGTTTGCCGCCGACGCGGTTGCAGAGGTGACTGCCGGCACGACGGGGTAAGGGGCTTCAGACCACCCCGTCGGCCGCCCACTTCGCGAGCTCGTCTTTCGAGTGCCCGAGGAGTCCCATGAAGATCTCCTCGTTGTGCTCGCCCGGCAGCGGGGCGAGGGTCTCGATCCTGCCCGGCGTTTCCGAGAGCTTGAGCGGCGTGCCGGTGACCTTGAGCGTTCCGTACAGCGGGTGCTCGCGCTCGACGAACATCTCGCGCGCCTGCACCTGCGGGTCGGCGATCATCTCCGCCACGTTATTCACCGGTGCTGCCGGCACGCCGGCTTCCGACAGCGCTTTCACCACTTCGGGTTTGGAGCGCGTGCGGGTCCACGCTTCGATGATGGCGACGACCTGCTTCTGGTGATCGCGCCGCGCCGGGACGGTGGCGTAATCGGGATCGGTCGCGAGCTCCGGGCGCTCGATGACTTTGGCGAATCGGCGCCACACCAGGTTGCTGGTGCTGGCGGCGATCGCGACGTGCCCGTCTGAGGTCGCATACACGCCGGAGGCCGAGCCGCCGAACGAGACGTTGCCCGCGCGCGTGAGTAGCTCGCCGCCGATGGTGTAGCGCTCGCCGAGGTTGTCGAGCGCGACGATCATGCTGTCCAGCAGCGCGATGTCGATGTGCTGGCCTTTGCCCGTGCGGTCGCGGTGGCGCAGCGCCGAGACGATGCTGAACGCGGTCAGCATGCCGGCGTAATAGTCGGAGATGGACTGGCCGGAGCGGGTGGGCGGGCCGTCGGGGTAGCCGTTGATGCTCATGAACCCGCTGATCGCCTGCGCCAGCATGTCGTAGCCGCGCTGCTTCGCGTACGGACCTTCCTGGCCGAAGGCGGTGATCGAGGCGTAGACGATGCGCGGGTTCACCGCCTTCACGTCCTCGTAGCCGAGGCCGAGGCGCGCCATGGCGCCGACGCTGAAGTTCTCGGTGACGACGTCGGCTTTTTGCGCGAGCTCCTTGAAGAGCGCGACACCCGCGGGCTGCTTCAGGTCGAGCGTGATGCCCGCTTTGTTGCGGTCGCGATACTGGGCGGCGTGGACGCGCTCGGTCTTGCCCTCGCGCTCGCGCCTCACCCCCACCGCCATGCGCTCGGCGCCGCGCTCGCGCGACTCCACCTTGATGACGCGCGCGCCCATGTCGGCGAGCAGCATGGTGCAGAAGGGCATGGCGATCACCTGCCCGAGATCGAGTACGGTGATGTCTTCCAGTGCGCCCTGCATTTGCCGTCCTCTTGTTCGATTGCGTTCTGCCAGTGTACTCGACGGATCGCGGTCTGCACCCAAACGTGTTGACCGGCGCGGCCGCGCTGAAGATACTCCGGCATGATCGCACGTCGTGCGGCGACAGGGAGCGTCCGATGACCACCGACAGAGAGCCCACGCTCGGCGCCTACAACATCTTCGACCTGCGCGAGATCGCGCGGCGGAGGGTGCCCAAAGGGCTTTTCGAGTTCGTCGATCGCGGCACCGAAGACGAAGTGTCGCTGCGCAACAACCGCGAAGTCTTCGATCGCATCCGCTTCAGGCCTCGCACGCTCGTGGACGTCTCGAAGCGCACGCAGGAAATCACGCTCTTCGGGCAGAAGCAGAAAATGCCGATCGTCGTCGCGCCCACCGGCCTCGCGGGCCTGATGTGGTACGAAGGCGAGCTCGCGCTCGCCCGCGCGGCGAAGGCGGCGGGCATTCCATTCACGATCGCGACGGGCTCGCTCACTTCGATGGAGCGCGTCGCCGCGGAGGTTGGCGGGCGCCTGTGGTTCCAGCTCTACATGTGGGCGAACGTCGCGCTCTCGCACGAGCTCGTGCACCGCGCGAAGGATGCGGGCTACGAAGCGCTGCTCCTCACCGTCGACAGCGCCGTCGCGCCCACCCGCGAGTACAACCAGCGCAACGGCTTCAGCATTCCGTTCAAGTTCAACCGCAAAAACGTGACCGACGTGCTCTCGCATCCGCGCTGGCTGGCGCAGGTGCTCGGGCGCTACGTGATGACGAGCGGAATGCCGGTCTACGCCAACTATCCCGCGGAGGTGATGACGACGATCACCGCGGCGGCGCGTCCGGTCGGGCGCTCGATGATGAAGTGCGAGCAGATGAGCTTCGAGCACCTGCGCGATCTGCGCAGGATCTGGCCGGGGCTCCTCATGATCAAAGGCATCGCGCATCCGGAAGACGCGTTGAAGGCGATGGATTGCGGTGTCGATGCCGTGGTCGTTTCCAATCACGGCGCACGCAACCTCGACCACTCGATGGCCCCGCTGGAAGCGCTGCCTGCCGTCGTGGATGCGGTGCGCGGCCGTATTCCGGTGCTGGTCGATGGCGGCTACCGGCGCGGCTCGGACGTCGTCAAGGCGCTGGCGCTCGGCGCGAGCGCCGTGCTGGTGGGCCGCGCCACGCTGTACGGCACTGCCGCGGGCGGCGAAGCCGGCGCAGCGCGTGCCATCGCCATCCTGCGCGAGGAGATCGACCGCGTCATGGCGCTCCTGGGCTGCAACGGCATCGCGGAGCTAGACCGCGAATTGCTGCATTTCACCGATTCGTCGTTCGACGTGCCGACCTTCAGGACGCCCGGAGCCGGCAGGGCTGTCGCATCTGCATGAGTGCACACGCCCGGCGCGCCTGGGCGGAGCCGCTGCTGACGCCAAGACGACGGGTGTAGACTCTGCGCCGGAGACGCGCTTGAAAATTCTGGTCGTTGACGATCATCCGCTGGTGCGCGACGCGATGGCGCAGCTTGTCGCGCGGCTCGATCGCCATGTGGATGTCATGCAGGCAGCCGATTGCGCCGCGGGACTGATTGCGGCGCAGGCGCATGGCGACATCGATCTGGTGCTCCTCGATCTGAACCTGCCTGGATTGCGCGGGCTTCCTGCGCTCGATCGATTCCGGGCGGAGCATCCCGCCGCGCCGGTGGTGATCGTCTCGGCTTTCAGGGATCGTGACACCGTGAACGAAGCCATACGCCGTGGCGCCATGGGCTTCATTCCGAAATCATCGAGCCGCGAGACGATGTTGAACGCTCTGCGGCTCGTACTATCGGGGTCTGTTTACGTTCCACCCGAAGCGGCTATTGGCGCCGACGCCCCGGAGGACGCGCTGCCGCTGGGCCGTGTGCGCAGCGCGACGCAGTGCGGCTTGACGGGGCGGCAGGGGCAGGTGCTTGCATTGGTCATGAAGGGGCGCTCGAACAAGCAGATCTGCCGGGAGCTCGGACTCGCCGAGCGCACGGTCAAGGCCCACCTGACCGCAGTACTCAACGCGCTGAAAGTGACGAGCCGGACGCAGGCAGTGATCGCCGCAGCGAAACTGGGTCTGGACGCCGACTCGCTGCTGTCGGCGACGGTTGTCGAGCCTGCGTGATCCGCAAGCTGCACTCATGGCAATGCTGCGATTTTCGGATCGGTGTCGGCGCAGACCATGATGTGATGGAGCAAGGCTCTCAGTTGCGCCGCCCTCAGGGGCTTGCGTAACAGGTGCAGGCGGGCGGCGGCGATCGCCTGGTACGACGCGGCGCTCGAATCCGCGCTCACGATCACCGCCGGAACCTCTACACCGAAGCGCGCGCGAATGGCCTGCACGACGTCGGTCCCGAGCTCCTTTCCGCCGAGACGGTAGTCGGAGATGATGACTCCAGGCAGCGCAGCGCCCGCCGACAGCAAATCGAAAGCAGCCTTGCCGGAAGAGGCCGCCATCACGTGGCATCCCCATTGCGCGAGAAGTCCTTCGGCCGCTTCGCGCGCGCCGGTGTCGTCGTCGATCAACAGGACGCAAAGACCATCGATACGCCCCGCATCGCGCGCCGGGCCGGCCGCAATCGGCCGCGCAGCCTCTCCGGACGCGATCGGAACCTCGATCGCGAATACCGATCCGGCACCCGGT
>CAZULX010000079.1:0-3683 GCA_964621335.1 uncultured Streptomycetaceae bacterium | reverse complement strand
GCCGGCCCGATGGAGCGCGAGACCACGCACTTTCTCGAGGCGGTCGCGTGTGACCGTCCGGTGCTGGTCACGGCAGACCAGGCGCGCCAGGTGATGGAGCTCTACATCGCGGCCGACATCTCGGCCGAGCGCAACGAGCCGGTGGCGCTGCCGCTGCCCGAATCGAGGCTCGCCGCGGCATGAACAAGAACCCCAAGCGGATCGGGCTCGCCATCGTCGGCGCCGGGCGCGTCGGCCTCATACGCGGCGAGCTCGCGGCGCGCCATCCGCAGGTCGACTGGATAGGGCTGGCCGAAATCAATCCGGATCGCGCGAAGCTCGTCGCTGAAAAAGTCGGCGCCGACTTCGTCACCAGCGATTTCCGCGAGCTCTTGGAGCGTCCCGAAGTCACGGCGGTGGTGGTTTCCACCGACGAGCACCTGCACGTCGATCCCATCATGGCGGCGCTCGAGCGGAAGCTCCCGATGATGGTCGAGAAGCCGCTCGCGACCGACCTCGCGGAGTCCGCCGCGACACTCGCCGCGATCGAAAAGGCGGGCGCCGACGTGGTGATCGGGTATACCCAGCGCTTCCGCCGGCGCTGGCTGGTCGCGAAAGAGAAAGTGCGCACCGGAGCCCTGGGCGACGTCACGATGGTGACCTCGCGCGCGTTCATGAACCGGCTGGTGGCGATCGACAACTACAAGCGCACCGACAATCCCGCCGAGATTTCCCCCATGGTGATCTCCGGCACCCACGCGCTCGACGTCGTGATGTGGCTCATGGAAGCGAAGA
This sequence comes from uncultured Streptomycetaceae bacterium, assembly GCA_964621335.1. Classification (GTDB taxonomy): domain Bacteria; phylum Pseudomonadota; class Gammaproteobacteria; order Burkholderiales; family SG8-41; genus JAQGMV01. Next base: position 2,909 of record CAZULX010000079.1, on the reverse strand, counting down.
AGCCGGTCGAAGTGTATGCGCGCTCGGTCGACAAAGCGCTCGGTCCGAAGTGGAAAGGCATAGACGGCACCGGCTACGTGATCATGTTCGAAGACGGCGCCATCTACCACGGCGTCATTTCGTGGGCGCTGCCGGAAGTGTGGCCCGGCGCGGTCTACAGCCTGGAGGTCGGCGCCGTCGGCACCGAAGGCGTGCTCACGATCGACGACACCCATCGCGACATCGTGCTCGCGGTGAACCAGGCGCAGGGCGAAGGCTACGCACCGCACGAATCGCGGCGGGTCGACTTCCTGACGAGCTATCCGGTGGGCGACATGGCCCTGGGCGAGCTGCGGGGCCCGATGCGCGAGGAGACGAATTCGTGGCTCACCCGGCTATCGCTGGGGCTGAAGACGCAGCACGCGACAGCGGCCGAGGGCCACAGCCGCCTGATGCTGACCAAGGCGATCGATCTGTCGGCGCGGTTGAAGCGTCCGGTGCAGCTTCCCATCACGCCGGAGGACGAGAAAGGCACGGCTTGATGCGCACGGCGGAGTAAAGCCGCGACAGTAACGACGATCAGGTGAGACACATCACTGCGTCGCTCCGGTCGCTTCGACGTAAACGAGTCGGAGGAGGACACATGCATATCGGCAAATGGTTGGTCGGCGCGCTCCTCGCGAGCGCCGTTTTTCCGGTCCATGCCGCGGCGGCGGAAAAAGCGGGGACCTTTCCGCAGCGCCCGGTGCGGTTGATCATCCCGTATGCGCCCGGCGGCGCGACCGACACCACGGCGCGGCCACTGGCGGAGGGGCTGAGGCAGCTCTGGGGCCAACCGGTGATAGTCGATAACCGTCCCGGCGCATCCGGCAACATCTCCCTCGATCTCGCCGCGAACTCCGCGCCCGACGGCTACACGCTCTTCGTGGGGAACGTCAGCACGAACGCGATCAACGAGGCGATCTTCAAGACGAGCGTCAGGCCGACGCGCGATCTCACCGGCGTCACCAATCTCATCGAGCTTCCGCATATCTGGGCGGTGAGCACGACGATACCCGCCAAGACGCTGCGCGAGTTCCTCGATTACGCGAAGAAGAGCCCGAAGCCCTTGAACTACGGGACTTCGGGCGTGGGGTCGTATCCTCACCTCGACACCATCGTGCTGCTTACCAAGGCCGGCGTGCAGATGACGCACGTGCCGTACAAGGGCGGCGCCGGCCAGATGATCCCGGCGATCATGGGTCACGAAGTGCAGTTCATGTTCATCAATCTCGGCAACACGATCTCGCACGTGAAAGCCGGCCGCATCAAGGCGCTTGCGACGAGTTGGCCGACGCGGCGTCCCGAGCTGCCGGATGTGCCGACCGTGGCCGAAGCGGGCTACCCCGGCATGGGCACCAACGCATGGAACGGTCTTTTCGCGCCGTCGAAAATCCCACCGGCGCTGCTGAACCGCATATTCACGGACGTCGTGAAAGTGATGGAGACGGCTGCAACACGCGAGATGCTTGGAAGATCGCTGATGTCGGTGGTCGTCAACAAATCGCCGGCCGAATACCAGGGGTTCGTAGTCGACCAGGCGAAGAAATGGCAGAAGGTGGTGACCGACAACAACATCAAGGTCGAGTGAGCGCGTGACGAACGAGCTTTCCGGGCACGACATCGTCCTCGACAGGGACGTCGAGATCCGCCTTCGCGACGGCGTTGCGCTGCGCGCCGACGTCTTCCGGCCGAAAAGCGGGGGGAAGTGCCCTGTCCTCATCAATATCGGCCCTTACCAGAAAGACAAGGTGTGGGTGCCGCCGTCCGACCTCGAAGAGGCTGCCAACCCGTACATGAACTGGGAGACGGTGAACCCGCTCTGGTGGGTGCCGCGGGGCTACGCCGCCGTGCGCGTCGATACGCGCGGCTCGGGCCGGTCACCCGGGCTCACCGACCCGTTCTCTCTGCAGGAAGCGATCGACTTCTACGACGCCATCGAGTGGTCGGCGCGCCAGTCCTGGTGCAGCGGGAGAGTGGGCGCTATCGGCATCTCGTATTTCGCGATGACGCAGTGGCTGGTCGCGAATCTCAAGCCCCCTTCGCTCAAGGCGATGATCCCGTGGGAAGGGGCCGCCGACATGTATCGCGATTTCGCGTATCACGGCGGCATCTTCTGCCTCGGTTTCGTCGCCAACTGGTACAACAACCACATGGCGCATCACCTGCTCGGGCGCCGTGACAACCCGAGCCCGGACGCGTTTTTGAAGAACTGGGTCTGGGAATACATGCGCGACAGCCTGCAAAGCGACCGTTATTACGGCAGGCAGCCGCGCTGGGACGAAATCGACATTCCCCTTTACAGTGCGGGCAACTGGAGCGGCATGGGCCTGCACCTGCGCGGCAATACCGAGGCCTACATGCGGGCGCGATCCAGGCACAAGAAGCTCCGCATCCACGCCGGCACGCACTATCACCCTTTCTATGCCGAGGAGGCGCGGCGCGACCAGCTCCGGTTCATGGATCACTGGCTAAAGGGCGTCGATACCGGAATCATGGACGAGCCGCCGGTGAAGCTGCTCATCCGCACCGGCGGCGGCAAAGGCTACGAGTGGCGCAGCGAGAACGAGTGGCCGCTTGCGCGCACGAAATGGACGCGCTTCTATCTGTCGCCCTACGCGGCGGCGAGTGGCGAGGTCGAGGGTAGGCTCTCTCCCGACGAGCCCGCGAAAGCCGGCGCCATCGAATACTCCGCGAGCGGAATGTCGAAAGCCGGCGTCGCTTCGGCGTCCTGGACTTCGACGGCGCTCGCGGGCAGTCTGCCGCGCCTCGGCTTGTCGTTCGAGACCGAACCGTTCGAACAGGACGTCGAAATCACCGGGCCGGTCGTCCTCAATCTGTGGGCATCGAGCACGACCGAAGATATGGACGTCTTCGCAACGCTGCGCAAC
>CAZULX010000078.1:0-5162 GCA_964621335.1 uncultured Streptomycetaceae bacterium | reverse complement strand
GCGCGGGCTTCGGCATCGAGTGGCCCGGGTATTCGAAGGAGACACAAGCAGCGCTCGCGGAGTTGATGCCCGGCTACGGCCAGGTCGCGAATCCCACCGACATGACTTCGGCCGCGACCGGACGGCAGGACGTTTATCGATTGGCGCTGAATGCAATCGCGGCGGACGCGCGAGTCGACATGATGGTGCCGATCTTCGCTTCGGTCTCACGTGCCGATCTTCAGCGGGGCGCCGATTTCGTCGACCAGTCCGACAAGGTCGCTGCGATGCTGTGGGTCGGCGGCTGCACCGACGACGCGACCTACACGCCCAAAACGCTCATCCAGGCCGGCGTCCCGGTCTATCGCGACGCGACGCCGTGCATGCGCGCGCTGTGCGCCGCGGTCGATTTCGGCGAATACGTGCAGGCGCGCAAATCCGGCAGCAAGGAACCGCAGCGCCCGGCCGGCGTCGATTTCGAAAGCGCATCGGCCGCGCTCCGCGCATGCGGCGCGAAACTGACCGAACGCGAGGCGAAGCAGATGCTCGCGCACTACGGTTTGCCCGTGACGCGTGAAGCGCTCGCGGCTTCGAGCGAGGAGGCAGTCGGGCTCGCGCGCGAGATCGGCGTCCCGGTCGCGCTCAAGATCGATTCCCCCGACATCGCGCACAAGACCGAGGCCGGCGCGATCCGGCTCGGCGTCCACGGCGATGAGGCGGTGGGCAAGGCTTACGACGAAGTCGTCGCGGCCGCGCGGCGTTATGCGCCGCAGGCGCGCATCAACGGCGTGCTCGTGCAGGAAATGGCGCCCGCCGGAGTCGAAATGATGCTCGGCGTGCTGCGCGACCCGGTGTTCGGCCCGATCGTCGCCGTGGGCCTGGGCGGGATACACGTCGAAGTGCTGAAAGACGTTTCGTATCGCGCGGCGCCGGTCACGGTCGCGGAGGCGGACGCGATGCTCGGCGAGCTGCGCGCGGCCAAGCTCCTCGACGGGGTGCGCGGCATGGCGCCGCGGGACAAGACGGCGATCGCGGACCTGATCGTGCGCCTGTCGTGGTTCGCGCACGATTTCCGCGACGCCATCTCCGAGCTCGACGTGAATCCACTGGTCGTTCTCGAGCACGGCGCGCGCGTCGTCGATGCATTGATTGTTCGCGCCGCGAGCAGTCCCGATGTCTAGGCGCCGTCATTCCGGACGAGTCCGCGAGGACGCGATTCGGAATCCATTTATTACCTGACTCACATGACCTGGGAACGCGAAATCGAAGAGCTGCGCCGCCGCCAGGCGCTGGCGGCCGAGCACGGCGGCGCCGAGCGTGTGAAGCGCCACAGGGACGCCGGCAAGCTCACCGCGCGCGAGCGCGTCGATCTCCTGCTCGACCCGGGATCGTTCCGCGAGTTCGGGAGCATCGCAGGGCACGCGAGCTACGACGCCGCCGGTGAAATCGCGACGTTCATGCCCTCGCACCTCGTCGTGGGCCGCGGCACGATAGGCGGCCGCCCGGTGGTGGTGACAAGCGACGATTTCACGGTGCGCGGCGGCTCTTCGCGCGGGGGGCTGCGCGACAAGCACGTGCGCGCCGAAATGATGGCGCGCGACCTGCGGCTTCCGATCGTGCGCATGGCCGACGGCACCGGCGGCGGAGGCTCGGTCAACAGCATCGAAGACGAAGGTTATTCGAAGTGCCCCGCGCTCTACGGATGGAGTGTGGTGGTCGAGAACCTGAGCCTCGTTCCCGTCGTCGGCCTCGTCCTCGGCTCGACCGCGGGGTGGGGCGCAGCCAAAGCCGCGACCGCGCACTACTCGGTGATGGTGAAAGACACCTCGCAGCTTTTCGTCGCCGGGCCGCCGGTCGTCAACCGCCTCGGGCGCGAGTACGGGAAGAACGAGCTCGGCGGGAGCGACATCCATACGCGCAACGGAACGATCGACGACGAGGCGGCGAGCGAGGTGGAAGCGTGCGCGCGGGCGAAGCGCTTCCTCTCTTACCTGCCGCGCTCGGTGTACGAGCTTCCGCCGCGGATCGAGTCGACCGACGATCCTGGCCGCGACGTCGAATGGCTGATCGGCGCCATCCCGCGCGACGACCGCCAGGTCTACAAAATGCGCGAGATCGTCGACGCGCTCGTAGATGGGGGCTCGTTCTTCGAGATCGGCCGCCGCTGGGGCCGCTCGGTGATCGCCGGCTTCGCGCGTCTGGACGGCTGGCCGGTCGCGCTCGTCGCGAGCGATCCCTACCATTACGGCGGCGCGTGGACCGCGGATGCCGCGCGTAAATTGAAGCGCATGGTCGATCTCGCGCAGACGTTCCACCTGCCCTTCGTGCACCTCGTCGACGTGCCCGGCATCATGGTCGGCCTCGAAGCGGAACAGAAAGGGACGCTCCGCTTCGCATCCGAGACGATCGCCGCGATCATGGGCGCCACCGTGCCGTGGTGCGCGGTCGTCGTGCGCAAGTGCTACGGCATCGGCGGCGGCGCGCACGCCAACAACTCGCGCTACTGCGCGCGCTACGCGTGGCCGTCGGCGAACTGGGGATCGATGCCGATCGCGGGCGGGCTCGAAGCGTCCTACCGCTCGGAGATCGCGGGCGCAGAGGACACACAAGCGAAGCTCGCCGAGATCGAAGCGCGGCTGCAGCGCCTGCGCTCGCCTTTTCGCACTGCCGAAGCATTCAATTTCGACGAGATCATCGACCCGCGCCACACGCGGCGGCTGCTCTGCGAGTTCGTGAACGTCGCGGCGCCTGCGATGCAGCCGGGCCCGCCGTCCTACGGCCACCGCCCCTGACGGCCGTCTGAAACGCACCGAAACGATTTATCGAGAGGGACCCGAACAGTGGATTTCGCTTTGACCCATGACCAGGAGCTGATGCGCGACTCGGTGCGCCGGCTCGTCGATCGCGAGGTCGAGCCGCTCCTGCGCGAGCACGACGCGAACCAGGCGCTGCCGAAAGCGGCTTTCCTGCGGGCGCTGCGCGCGTTCGCCGAGCTCGGTCTCACCGCGGCGCGCCTGCCCGAATCCGCGGGCGGCCCGGGAATCAGCATGCTCGACTACGGCATCATGGTCGAGCAGATCCCGCCGGGCGTGGGCGTCGCGCTGATCGCGCAGGAAGCCTCCGCCGCACGGCTCTACGCCGAAGCAAACGATGAACAGCGCCAGCGATTGCTGCCGGATTTCATCGCGGCCCGCAAACTCTTCTGTACCGGCTCGACCGAACCGGACACCGGTTCCGATCCCAGAGGCGTAAAGACGCGGCTCAGCCGCAGCGGCAATCGACTGCTCCTCGATGGGCGCAAGATGTGGATCAGCAACGTCGCGGAATGCGACGCGATACTCGTCACGTGCCTCGACTGCCGCGAAGGGGGCGCCGGCAGCAAGGTGATCAAAGTGGTCGTCGAGCGCGACCGCTCGCCTTTCGAAGCCCGCAACATCGACACGATAGGGCTGCGCCAGGGGCTCCTCGGCGAAGCGGTGTTCGAGGCGACGCCGATCGCGCCGGAGAACGTCGTCGTGTCCGACAGCGGAGGCACCGAAGTCCTCAAGACGAGCTGGGCGGTGAACCGGCCGCTCTTCGGACTCCTCGCGGTCCACCTCGCGCAGCGCGCGTGCGACATGGCGATCGAGTACGCACGCGTGCGCAGGCAGTTCGGAAAGCCGATCGGGGCGCATCAGCTCGTGCAGAAGAATCTGTCCGACGTCGAAACCGCAGTCGTCACCAGCCGTTTGCTCTGCTACCACGCGCTGTCGATGATCGACCACGGGGCGCCTGCCGAAGGCGCGGCCGCGATGGCCAAGCGCTACGCGCAGAACGCGTGCCGCGAAGCGGTGTGGCAGGCGATGAACGTGCTCGGCGCGATGGGCCTTTCGACCGAAGCGAAAATCGAAGCGCTGTACCGCGATGTCCGCATGATCCCCATCCCCGACGGCACGAACGAGATCCTCGCCCTCATCCACGGCCGCGAAATCACCGGTTTCGAAGCTTTCCGCGGCCTCGCGGCGCGCGCCTGAAGCGCCGGGCATGACGGTCTCGCGAGGTCCTCTCGGCGGTGTGCTGGTGGTCGAGCGCGCGGGCCGCCTCGCGGTGGCCGCGTGCGCGCACCTTCTCGCAGCGCTCGGTGCGCGCGTCGTGCGCATCGAAACCGCGGAGGACGCGCATTGCGCAGCGGAAGCATCCGCCGGCCGTCACCGGCTGATGCGCGGCGGCAAGGAAATCATCTCGTCACCCGCGGGCGGCCCCGATACCGGCCGCATCGTTCACGAATGGCTGGCCGCCGCGGAAGTCGTGGTGCTCGAACCCCCGGGCGGCAAGGATGCGCTTTCGAGGGCGTGGCGCTCGGCCTCGGAGGATGTTGCGGGACGCGTGATCTGCACGATATCGCCGGAGGGTCTCGGGCAAACGGATTTGCCGCCCGAGGCGAGCGATGCGCTGGTGCAGGCGGCGTGCGGCCTCATGGCCGTCACCGGCGCGAGTGAAGACGAGCCGGAGCACGCGCGCGTTCCCGTCGCGGAGCTGACCGGCGCCGTCGTCGGACTGACGAGCGTGCTCGCGGCATGGAGAGTGCGCCGGCGCGATGGTGTCGGCCAGCTCGTCGACCTGAGCCTCGTCGAAGCGATGGCCGACCAGCTTCGCACGCAAGTCGGGCTCGTCGGCGCCGGGCAGACGCGCGGTTTTCGCATCGGCTGCCGCCATGCGCTGTGCAGCCCGTGGAACGTTTACCGCGCGCGCGACGGCTGGGTCATGATCTGCTCCGCGAGCGATGCCAACTGGCGCGGCATACTCGAGCGGATCGGACGCCCCGATCTCGCGGACGACGAGCGCTACTCGCGGGCACCCGAGCGCGCGCGCCGTGCCACTGAGGTCGATGCGCTCATGCAGACGTGGACCGCCGCGCGCACGATCGAAGACGTCGTGGCGAAGCTCGCCGAAATCGCCGTTCCCGCGGGGCCTGCACTCGATCCGCGGCAGGTGACTGACGACGCGCTTCTCAATGATTGCGGCACGGTGCAGAAAGCGCAGGGCGCGAGCGTGCCGCGCCTTGCCTTCGCCCTCAGCCGCTCGCCGGCCGCGTTGTTGCCCGACGTGAAAGCGTCAGGACCCGCGCCGGCGGCGCCGCCTCTTGCACGTACATCGGCGACACCGGGCCTTCCGCTCGCGGGCGTGCGCGTCGTCGAGCTCAC
>CAZULX010000077.1:0-2774 GCA_964621335.1 uncultured Streptomycetaceae bacterium | reverse complement strand
GCATAACCGATCACTTGCCGGGCGTTGACGATGCTCCAGCATGAGCGCGTATTGTCGGACACGCCATAGAAGCAGTGCCACGGCACGCCGTCGGCGTTGCGGATGTCGGGCGTCTCGATGGATTTCATGTAGAGCTGCTGCAGATCGCGCTCGCTGATGTAGCCTGCCAGATCGCGCTTGTAGGTGATCTGGTTGCCGGCAAGCTTCGCGCCATCGACCGCGCGCGGCACGACGATGCGGATGTGAATGTTTTCGACCGGCCTGCCGAAACGACCAGTGGCGAAGATGAAGCCGAGATTCTCATAGGCGATCTTCGCCCAGCCGTAGAAGTTGTCCGAAAGCGGATAGGTAGTGTGATCGCAAGAGTCCATGCGGCCGTCGTGCAGTTTGGTTTCGTACCAGTCGGTGGCGTGGTTCGAGCTCGCCGTTACGACGCGAGTGACGCCTTCTTCCTGGGCGAGGCGAAACACGTGATAGGCCATGTCGAGCGAATCGCGTTCGACGTAGTAACCCTCCAGATCGCCCAACGGCCGGTCCTTGAGCCACTGCCGCGGTGCGCCGGTATTCACGCCCGGGCGAGTGCTGCGCGTGTTGTGAACGATCGCATCGACGCCTTTGAAGTGTTCGCGATAGGTGTCGATGTCGGGATTGACGAGATCGACCTCGATGATGCCGTCGATATCGTGCGGCTTGCGGCGGTCGAGCAACACAAGGTCATAGCGCTCGCGGAACACGGGCAAGAGCTGGCGCGAGAGATAGCCGGCTGCACCGGTGATCAGGACACGTTTGCGAGCCATGGCCGGTCACCTCCGAAAGTGAAAAGTTCCGATGATAGGGCAAATCACCGTCACTCAGTACTCTCCCGAACCGCTCGATCGCGGCCAATCAGCGCATGTTGAACGTGCTGTGCGCGCAGGAATGGACGCCTATTTTTACGAGGTGCTCACGGCCATCAACCACCCGGTGACGCTGGCACCGAATCCGATAGCCTGACCCGCGACGTAGGCATGAACGTCCCGCTCTCGGGGTCGCTCCACACGCTCGGCCTGGGCGCGACCGGCCTCTCCTGCAACCAGACCAAATTCATTCCCGGGACAGTCCGGCACTACGTCGATTGCTACGAGCGCAGCGGCGCTGGCAAAAGATGCGCTGAAGGTGTTCAAGCTACCCGGCGGCGAGGGCGGGCTGCGCAAGCCGTATCTGATGCCGACGGATGCCGAACTGGAGCGCTTCACAACCGGCCTGCTGGCGTTGGGCCTGGCCGAGATCGACCAGCTAGCGCAGGCGGCAGGTCTCGGCCACAAGCGGTAGTCGGGCTTTGCCCCCACTGACCGGTGCACTGCAGTGAAACGTCTTGCTGAGATCGGGCTGATTGCTCTCGAACGGTCTCCTTACTATAATCCATATCGTAAGGATAGGAGATACACCATGACAACCGCCGCAACACTGACCAGCAAGGGCCAGACGACTATCCCCAAGGAAATACGGGATGGTCTCGGCATGAAGCCCGGGGACCGCATTAGCTTCACGCTGATGCCTGACGGAACTGTAATCATGCGGGTGAAGCGCAAGAGCGTCATGAAACTAGCCGGCGTCCTTCACAAAAAGGGTCGCAAGCCGGTATCCATCGAGCAACTGTCACGCTGATGCTCGGGGTCGATACGAACGTTCTCGTGCGTTTTCTGGTCCGCGACGACGAGGCCCAGTTCGAAAAGGCGCGGAGATTGATCAGACGCGAGGTCGGTGCCGGCGAAGACGTGTTCGTGAGCCTCATGGTCCTAATGGAAACCGAATGGGTGCTACGAAGCCGTTACAGCCTGCAAAAAACGCAGATCATGGAAGCGATCTCCAGACTGCTCGATGCCACGGAAGTCCAGCTCGAGGATGAACCGGCCATTGAGGAAACGTTGTTTATCTGGAAGGACAGCGCTGCCGATTTTGCGGATTGCCTGATTGGAGCTCACAACCGCAGACTGGGGTGCAGGGCCACAGCGACGTTCGACGAGAACGCAGTCAAGCTCGCCGCTTTCGTGGCGCTGTGACACTGTTCTTCCCTCGATTAAGCCAGCGCGAGCTGGCGGTAGCCCGCCGCTGCGACGGCGTCGCAATGGTCTCGATAGGCTGGATGGCCTCCGCTGTAGCGCATGACCCTGGGGGTTCGCTTGCCTTCGACATTGCGATTGACGCCCGTCATCCAGGAGCCAATCTCGTTCACGAACTGCCCCTGACCCAGGGCCAGCACATGATCGGTCCATTCGCTGACACCGGCGGCAGTGGCTTCAATGCGGGTCAGCCCGCGCTGCGTCGCGTACCGCATGACACCGGTCACCCACTCGACGCTATATTCCGCGGTGCGCGTGTAGTTGCCGAGCCCGGCATGCGGCCCCATGGCCATCAGCATGTTCGGAAAGCCTTTGACGAACACGCCAAGATAGGTCTGCGGCCCGTTTGCCCAGACATCTTTCAAGCGCCCTCGAATGTGCGCACCCGAAGTCCAAGCTCGCGCAGTCTGTAGAGCTGGTAGAGTCCCGTAACGCCCGCACCGATCACGACGGCATCGAAATCCAGAAGCCGTGAAACCCCAGCATTCCCGGTCGCCGCCGCTGCAGTATCCATCTCGATCCTCTGCCCCGTTCGTGCTGAGCCCTTCGACAGGCTCAGGACAGGCCTGTCGAAGCATGAACGGCCGCTGCTTCGGTTGGGATGTTGATTCTAGTCCGACGTAATATCCGGGAGAGGGAGCCGCGCCATAGAATAGGGCCGAGCTTGGAGAT
>CAZULX010000076.1:0-9267 GCA_964621335.1 uncultured Streptomycetaceae bacterium | reverse complement strand
GAGCTTTTTCATTCCGACCTCCCGAAGAGAAAATTTTAGGGCCGCGACTCCCGTTCATGCACATGAGCGCGGGCATGCTGTTGGGAGCAAGGCGCGTACCCGAGCCCTGGGTCCTATGGCGTGCGCGCTTTCAGCGTGCGCTCTATCGTGGAGTCGATGACGACGCGGTGCGATTCGCGCTCGAACTCGCGCAAGTGCGCATTGGCCCTGTCGCTGGCGTATTGCTTCTCGTCGGCCGTGCGTGCGTTGTAGGCGAAGTTGGCGTTCGTAGCGCTGCGGTAGGCGTCCCACGCAGTCCAGCAGCTCGCGTGCGCCGCCGTTGCGATGTCTTCCGCACTCGCCGGGCGCTTCGCCTCCTTCTCGGCCTCGCGCGTCAGACACTCGAGGTAAGCGTCGCCCGCGCCGGTCATGCGCGCGGCATGTTCTGGGGATTCGCGGCCCGGGAACTGCGCGCATCCGGCCGCAGTCACGAGGCACGCGAGCTTCAAGAGTGTGGCTGGTTTCATGGCTTCGTCTCCGATCGGGTTGAAAACGCTATGCCTCAGCGCGAGAGCGCGTCATCGTGCCGCGGGCGCCGCCGCGCCGCACGTCCACGGCGACGGCGAAAATCCGCACGCGAGCAAAGCGCACCGTTCGGTGCGCAGAGCCGTTAGTGGTCAGCTTTCCTCCCCTGGAACGGCAGGATCTGGTTTCAGGACGGCCAGTGCGCGACGAGAGGCGAATTCTAGCAAGGGCTCGCATGCGGCGCGCGCGGTCGACGATCGCTCGGTCACGAACACCGTCGATCGTGCCGACCACGTGTTGCAGAAAAGATCGCATGCGTCATGACATCGTCCTTGCCTCCCAAAAATCGTTGCGAAATCCGCGTGCGGTCCGTATAGTGCAAAAAAACCGGCCGCCCCGGGCGTAGCGGGGGTCCGGCTAGGGCCTGTGGGGATCGGAGGATCACGCGGGGCACTGAAGATCGAGCGACAGAGACGGATGGGAGGTTAGAACGTAAGATGAATATAAACCTCGTGCTGGGTACCGGCCTCGCGTACGCGCTCATCGGCGCGCTCATCATGTTTCTCTCGCACCGCTCGCTCTATCTCAAAGCCACAAGAATCGTCGCCGGATATCCCAAGGTCCTGGCAGCACTGCGGGCGCAGCGCCACGACGGGCGCTTCGGACTGATCGTTCTTCTCTGCGGCAACGCGCTTCAGCTGCTTGCCGCCCTCGGTTACACCGTGTCGGCTGTTCACTGGCGCGTTCCCGTCTATGCCGTTCTCGCGCTGATCGCTGTATACGCCGTGCGCCGCGCGCTCCTCGCGCGCAGCACTGTCGCGCGCCCCGTCGCGCGGCCCCGCGTCGCGGCGACGCCGGTGCGGCACGTGTACGAGACGCGGCGCTCGATGATCCTGCTCGAAGCCGCGCGCGTCGAGGCGGAGAACCGCCGCGCGCGCGAGCTCGCGAAAGGCCCGCGCGACAAGAGCGTGGTCTACGTGGGACAGGAGTCGGAATGCCGCTGGTGGAGCGATCGCTTCGGCGTCGCGCCCGAGGTGCTCAGAGACGCGGTCCGTCAGGTCGGCCCGATGGTGAAGGACGTCGAGCGTCACTTCGCCGTGAAGCCGCGCCGAGCGGGCTACGCACTGGCGGCGTAACGCCTTACGGACGCTCAACGTTCGCGGCCCGTTCGCAAGACCGCGGCGCCAGCCGTGGCGACTCGAGGTCAGACGCTGCGCAGGTGCTCGATGTAGCTGAAGCCGTTACGCGCGGCATCCGCCAGGGCCGCATGCAGTGTCGGAAAGGCTGCGCTCGCGACGGCAACGATGGTACCGTTGGTCGCGCGACGGCGCCAGCGCCATCCGCGGCCGGTTTCCTCGCAGCGAAATTCCCATTGTTCGCCGATGTCGTGACAGGTCGTGTCCACATCAGCGCATACGCAGAAACCATGCCGGTGGTCTGAAAGTGGGCTTTTTCGCTCATGAATACAAAGGTCCACCAGGCACGCGAAATTGGCGTGCCCGCTGGCACGCGGTTCAAGTTCAGGCAGCGCGCGAGCCGTGACGGCAGGCGCCGCTCCTCATCGGGGATCCGGCTGCGGAAGAGACGTTTAGCGTGCTGCAAGCTCGACCGTTTCCGCTGCGCGCGCAGCGCGCCTGGCTGCGGCTCGCGCTAGGACCCGCGTGCTACAATCGGCCGTGTTTTCTCTTGCCTTTCAGAGCATGCAGCGACCTGATCGACAAGCACAACATATCGATCCCCGCTGCAGCGCTATCCCATGCGCATCCTGGTGAGCAACGACGATGGCTATTTCGCGCCGGGGATCAGCGTGCTTGCCGAGGCACTCGCGAGCTGTGCCGAAGTGACGGTGGTCGCGCCCGAGCGCGACCGCAGCGGTTCCAGCAATTCCCTCACCCTTGATCGCCCGCTCAGCGTCAGGCGCGCCCCCAACGGCTACATCTACGTGAACGGCACGCCGACCGATTGCGTGCACCTCGCCGTGACAGGGCTCCTCGACGAATTGCCCGACGTCGTCGTCTCCGGCATCAATTACGGCGCCAACATGGGCGACGACACGCTGTACTCCGGAACGGTCGCTGCCGCCACCGAGGGCTTTCTCCTGGGTATCCCGTCGATCGCCATTTCGCTCGTCGCCGAAGGCGGAGGCCATTTCGAAACGGCCGCGCGCATCGCGTGCGACCTCGTCGAGCGCTTCCGCTCGCAGCCGCTCACGCAGCCGGTGCTGCTCAACGTGAACGTTCCCGACGCCGCATACGAGGCGTTGCCGGGCATGGTGGTGACGCGCCTCGGCAAGCGGCACAAAGCCGAGCCGGTGGTGAAATCGACGACCCCACGCGGCGAAGTCGTCTATTGGGTCGGCGCCGCCGGTGGCGCGCAGGATGCCGGGGAGGGCACCGATTTTCACGCCGCCGCGGCTGGCCTGGTGTCCGTCACGCCGCTGCAAGTCGATCTCACGCGCTATTCGCAGCTGCAGACCGTGAGCGAGTGGCTGGGACGCGGAGCGCTGCGGTGAGCGGCCAGCACAGCGGCATCGGAATGACGTCCCAGCGCACGCGCATGCGCATGGTCGAGCGTCTGAGAGAGCAGGGTATCCGGGACGAAGTGGTGCTGAGCGTGCTGGGCGAAGTGCCGCGCCATCTTTTCGTGGACGAAGCGCTCGCGAGCCGCGCCTACGAAGACATCTCGCTTCCGCTCGGATTCGGCCAGACGATCTCGAGCCCCTATACGGTCGCACGCATGACGGAGCTCGCGCGCGGCGGCGGAGCTATCGAGCGAGTGCTCGAGATCGGGACGGGTTGCGGCTACCAGGCCGCGGTGCTCTCGCGCATTGCGAAGGAAGTCTATTCGATCGAGCGCCTGGCGCCGCTCCTCGCGAAAGCGCGCAAGCACTTCCGCGAGTTGAAGGTGTCCAACCTTCGTCTGCGCCACGCAGACGGCAATGCGGGCATGCCCGAAGTGGCGCCTTTCGACGCGATCGTGATGAGCGCGGCCGCGACCCACGTGCCCCGCGAGCTCCTCGATCAGCTCATGGTGGGTGGTAGAATGATTTTGCCGATGTCTAAAGGCGGCGAGCAGCGGCTTTACATGATCGAGCGCTCCGCGCATGGGTTTGTCGAAAAGAAAATGGACGTAGTGAAGTTCGTCCCGTTGCTTCCCGGCGTCGCCTGAACGCCGTGCGCCTTTCGCTCGCAACCCTGCCGCCGATCATCGTCGCCCTGGTCGTGTCGGGCTGCGTTTCCACGCGGCCCGCACCGGTATCGGAACGCACACCTCCGCCGCGCAAAGCGGCGCCCGCCGCGCCGGTCGTCGCGGCCAAGCCTCCGCCTGCCGTCAGACCGGCTGAAGCCAAAGGCGACACTTACACCGTCAAGCCGGGCGACACGCTCTACAGCATCGCGCTCGAGCACGGGCTCGACTATCGCGAGCTCGCGATCTGGAACGGCATCGACAACCCGAGCGCGCTGCGCGTCGGACAACAATTGCGGGTCATCGCGCCGGCGAGCGCGGTCGTCACTGCCCCTCTGAAAGGCCCTTCCGGCACGGTCCAGGCGACGCCTCTGGGCGGCGCGCCGGCCGCATCCGCGTCACCGGCAGCCCCCCCGCTGCCCGGGTCCGCCGTCGTCGTAACCGAGCCTCGCGGCGTGCGCGTTCCCTACTCCGATCAGGCGCTGGCGCAAGTGGGCAAACCGGAAGCGGCGGCAGCGCCTGCGCCTGCGCCGCGCGCCGAGACCCCGCGCGTGGACGGCCCCGGCGAAGCTGCGCGAGGCCCTGACGATCTCGACTGGTCATGGCCGGTGAAGGGCAAAGTCATCGGCACTTTCAACGACAGCACGAGCAAAGGCATCGCGATCGCCGGCAGGCCCGGTCAGTCCGTGCTCGCGAGCGCGCCGGGGCGCGTCATCTTCAGCGGCACGGGCATCCGCGGATTCGGCAAGCTCATCGTCATCAAGCACAACAACACGTACCTCAGCGTCTACGCCCACAACAGCGAGCTTTCGGTGAAGGAAGGCCAGAACGTCGCCAAAGGCCAGAAGATCGCGGAAATGGGGAGCACCGACGCCGACCGCGTCAAGCTGCACTTCGAGATCCGCCGCTTCGGGAAACCGGTAGACCCGATGAAGCTTCTGCCAGCCGGCTGATCGGCACTGGGTAATCGCAGGACTTCGAAAAAGCCGATCGGTCACTCCCCTCCCTGGCGTTGGGGAGGGGTAGGGGGAGGGGCTATCTTGTCCCCTGAGTTCAAGGTTTGAACTCCCGGGCAAGCTGCTGCAGGCGCGTCACGTTCTGTGCGCCCGAATCCCCGGCGTAGCGCAGGCTCACGTAGAGCACGGTGAAGCCGCGCACGAGATTTTCCAGGTCCGGCCGCAGGCGGCTCACGCGTTCCGCGAAGGTAAGCGGTCCTTCGTCCGGCTGGCGCTCGATGCCGCGCTCGCGCAGCTTGGTGCAGAAAGCGAGATACGCGAGCATCACCGGATCGCGCACTCGCACGCGCAGCCGGCGCAGCGTGAAGATCGCGAGCACCAGCGTGAAAACGCCGGTGAGCGTGAGGAGCAGCGCCGCGAGTGTGCGCCACGTGGCGTCGTCGAGCCCGACGCGGGTGAGGAGCGCGCGCTGCCGTTCCGGGGTGTATCCGAGCACCCACTGGTTCCACGTGTTGGCGAGCGAATCCCAGGTGAGCCTCATCTCGCGCAGCAGCGGATAGTCCCCGCGCATGAAAAGCGGCAGCGTGCTCCCGCTGCCGACGGCGGCATTGATGCCCTGCTCGACTCGCGCCGGCGAAACCGCAGCGGTGGGGTCAACCCGCACCCAGCCCGCGCCCTTCATCCAGACCTCGGTCCAGGCGTGGGCATCGGCCTGGTGCACGATCAGATAGTCGCCGATCGGATTCAACTCGCCCCCGAGGTAGCCGGTGACCACGCGTGCGGGGATGCCTGCCGCGCGCATGACGACGGCGAAGGCCGACGAGTAGTGCTCGCAGAACCCGCTGCGGGCGCTGAAAAGAAACTCGTCGACCGAGTGCTCGCCGAGGAGCGGGGGGCTCAGCGTGTAAACGAAACCTTCGCGGCTGAAGCGCGCGAGCAGCGCCTGCATCACGTCGCGGTCGTTGCGGTGGAGCGCCCGCAGCTCTTTCGCGTAAGCGACCGTGCGCGGGTTGAAGCCGGGCGGCAGCTGGAGCGCGCGTTCGAGCACTTCCTCGCTCTCATCGACACCGTAGGTGTAGTCGAGGAAAGAGACCATGTCGTAACGCAGCCTGGAGGTGACCGGTCTCGCGGCGATGAGCTGAAGATCGGACGTGGCCACGGCGCGCGGCGGGAGCTTCCCCGGCAGATCGAGCGCGAACAGCCAGTTCTTGCCGTGCGGCTCGACCGTGACGGTGTATTCGACCGGGAAGAAGGTGGTGTCGAACTGCGGCGCCGCGAGCGTGGGCCGCGGCGCGCGCCAGGTGCGGCCGTCGTAATCCCACAGCACCGGTCCGCGCCAGTACATGCGATTGACGGGCGGCATGGGCGACTTGAAGACGGCGCGGAACGCGACCGCTTCGGAGAGCGTGAGACTGCTCAGGCTTCCCGGGGACATCGTGTCCGAAAGCCCCGTGGTTCCGCGGTTCGCGTCGGAGGGCAGTCCCCACAGCGGGCCCTGCACCCGCGGAAAGAAGACGAACAGCACCAGCATGAGCGGCACAGACTGTGCCAGCAGCGCCCCCGCCATGCGCAGCTGATGCGCGCTTCCGCGCGGCTGCGTCGAATACTGAATTCCGATCATGCTCGCGGTGATGACCCACACGCAGACGAGCATGTAGATCGCCGTCGGTATGGTCTGGGAATAGAGGAAGTTCGTGATCACCAGGAAATAGCTGAGGAAGATGAGCAGCATGCCGTCGCGCACGGTGCGCATCTCGAGAATCTTGAGCGTGAGCATGACCACCAGCAGCCCGACGCCCGCGTCGCGGCCCAGGATCGTGCCGTAGTGCAGGTAGACGGCAGAGGTGCTTGCCAGGACGACGACCAGCAGAAAGGCCCGGTGCGGAAGCTGCAGGCGCGCGCGGGCGAGATAGAGCCGCCAGCCGATCAGCGTGACGACGAGCAGCGTAAGCCACCACGGCAGCCGCTGGGCATGCGGGGCGGCGACCATGACCAGCGCCGCAGTGAGCCACAGGGTCTGGCGCAGTGTGAGGGCCGCGAACATCACGGCGCCCCGTCGCCCGGCGCGCTGCGGCCCGCAGCACCGGGGTCGAAGAGTGCGAGCGCTTCGAGGCAGCGTTCCCGGTGCGCTTCACCCGTGCCGAACACGATGCGCTTACCCGGAAGCTCGAGTCCGTAAGCGAGACCACTCGCCTCGGCATCGAGCACCCAGCGCGCAAGCCGCGAGAGTTTCTCTTCGATGCCAAGACCGGGCGGCAGCAGGTCGAGCGCGAGCCAGAGCTCGGTGCTGTTGCGGCCGACGAACTGCTTGGTGAGCAGGCCTTGGCCGCGCGCGGCCGCTTTCCACGCGATGCGGCCGGGGGAATCCCCGGGGTAGTACTGGCGCAGTCCGGCGAAATCGTCGGCGCCATGCGCCAGCCCGGCGCCTTCGGCATCGCCGGCCTTGAGCGGCGGCAGAGCGAGTCCCTGCGGAGCCGGGCGCGGGTAGACCACGCAATGCGTATCGAGGTCGATGTACGACCAGGCGTAGAAGAGGCCTACCGGGAAACGGGTGTAGAGCGTAAAGCGTCCCGGCCGCAGCAGTCCACGCGCGGGGGCCGGGACGCCGACGACGGCAACCACCGACTCCCCGGCAGGAATGTCGACGACGGTCGCCTCGTGCTTGTCGCGCGTGAGCGCGACGGCGTAGCGCTGGGTGCGCGCGGAATTATGCAGGCACACCCGGAACCGCGCCGTTTCGCCGGCGAATACCGGCGCGGTGCGCGCCGCGCTGATGCGCAGCCCTGCGATATTGCGAAACGTGTGCAGGATGGCGCTGATCGCAAGCGAGGCGAGGAGAAACGTCAGTATGAAGCCGAGGCTCAGGCTGTAATTGATCGAGCCCGTGAGCATGAGCAGCAGCACCAGCGCGAAGATGAGCCCCGAGCGCGTGGGGAGGATGAATATGCGCCGCTGCACGAGCACGATCTCGCCCTGCTCGGGTCCGCGGAGCCGAAACAGCCAATTGGAGAAGCTTCTTACGAGCGAATGCATGGGTCGAAGCTCGATCCCCAATCCTGGATCAAGGTATCGGCACCTGCTTTATAAGGTGCTGCGCGACGTCCGCGCCGCTCACGCGGCTCACATCGGCGGCCGCGGTCAGGCGATGGCCGACGACGCCCGGTAAAACCGCCTGCACGTCTTCGGGAACGACGTGCGCGCGGCTTTCCATGAGCGCCCACGCACGCGCCGCGTGCAGCAGTGCCAGGGCTGCGCGGGGCGAGAGGCCGTTCGAGTACTCGGCGGAGTTCCGCGTGTAATTCACGATCGCCTGCACGTAATCGAGCAGCGCCGGAGCGGCGTGTATGCGTTGGGCGGCGATCTGCAGTTCGGCGAGGTCTTCGTTGCGCAGGCACGACCCGAGCTGTTGCAGCAGATCGCGCCTGTCCTCCCCCTGGAGCAGCGCGCGCTCGGCATCGGCGCCGGGGTAGCCCAGCTGGATGCGCATGAGAAAGCGGTCGAGCTGCGACTCCGGAAGCGGGAAAGTACCGATCTGATAGGAAGGATTCTGCGTGGCGATCACGAAAAACGGCTCGGGCAGCCGCCGCGTCTCGCCTTCGATCGTCACCTGATGCTCTTCCATCGCTTCCAGGAGCGCGCTCTGCGCTTTCGGCGTTGCGCGGTTCACTTCGTCGGCGAGCGCCACCTGCGTGAAAATCGGTCCCGGGTGAAACTGAAAGCTTCCGCTATCGCGGTTGTAGATCGAGACCCCGAGGATGTCCGCCGGGAGGAGGTCGCTCGTGAACTGTATCCGCTGAAACGTGAGCCCGAGAGAGGTCGCGAGCGCATGCGCGAGCGTCGTCTTGCCCACGCCCGGAATGTCTTCGATCAGAAGGTGGCCGCGGGCGAGCAGGCAGGCGAGCGCGAGCCTGATCTGCCCTTCCTTGCCGAGGATTACGCGCCCGACCTGCTCTACGATCCGGTCGATCAGTTTCGTCATGGTGCCCGAATTGTCCCATAGGCGCAGCGGGGCGGTGTCCGGAAGGCCCTGACGCGCGCGCAGCCCGGTGACTTAAATCACCCGGTCGCCACGGAAGTCCGCCGGCGCCCGGGCGCGCGGCGGTACAATCCCTGCGAAACAAGCCGGCGCTGCCGGCGAACCAACGCGGCGCGCGTGCAATTCCATGCGCATCGCAGGGGGCGAGGCGAAGAAACCCATGATGCCAGACAAGCCAGCCGCAGCCGCCGGGGTCGACGACGAGTTCCACAACGTGTTCGAGCACGCGGGCGCATCCACAAGGACGGCTCCAGCGTCTGGGTCGCCGTCGTTACCTCGGTCATCCGCGGCGAGGACGGGCGGCCGCGGTACTTCCTCTCGGTGGTGCAGGACGTGAGCTCGAGGCGCGCGGCCCAGCTCGCGCTGCGCGAAAGCGAAGAGAAGTTAAGGCAGCTCGCGGACAACATTCCCGAAATCTTCTGGATCACCGACGTGCGCCAGCGCGTGATCCATTACCTGTCGCCCGGATTCGAGACCCTCACCGGCATGCGGCTCGCGGACGTGATGAAGCGTCCCCGAAGCTGGCTGCAGGTCGTGCACCCGGACGACCGCGAGCGCGAGCGCGTCGCCGGCAAGGCCTTGCCG
>CAZULX010000075.1:0-2961 GCA_964621335.1 uncultured Streptomycetaceae bacterium | reverse complement strand
ATGATCCTCTCGGCGGTGCTGATGCTGCGCTACGCCGGCGAAGCCGCAGCCGCCGACCGCATCGACGCGGCCCTGACCGCGGTGCTCGCCGAGAAGAGGGTGATCACGCGCGACCTCGGCGGCAGTGCCGGTACGCGCGCGTTCACCGAGGCCATCGTCGGGAAACTGAAGGAGTGAGCGTTGGGTAAGAGAATCGTAGTGGTAGGAGCCGGCGCGATCGGCGGTTACGCCGGCGCACACATGACGCGGGCGGGGCACGACGTCACGTTCATAGATCCGTGGCCCGAGCACGTCGAATGCATGCGCGTGCACGGCCTGCAGATTTCCGGCCTGACCGAAGCCGAGCGCCATTCGATCCCGGTGAAAGCTCTCCACGTGACGGAGGTGCAGCGCTTCGCCAGGGAGCGGCCGATCGACATCGTGTTCATGTGCATGAAATCGTACGACACCGAATGGGCGACGCAGCTCGTCAAGCCTTATCTCGCACCCGAGGCCTACGTCGTGTCGCTGCAGAACTGCGTCAACGAGGAGCGCATCGCAGGTATCGTCGGCTGGGGGAAGACCCTCGGTTGCATCGCGAGCCTCGTCGCAGCCGAGCTTTACGCGCCGGGTCACGTCAAGCGCACCGTGCCCATGGGCGGCGAGAAGCACATGGTCTTCAGGGTGGGTGAAGTCCACGGCCGCGTCACGCGGCGCGCGACCGAAGTCGCCGAGCTCCTGCGCGCCGCCGACAGCTCGAAAGTGACCGACAATCTGTGGGGCGAGCGCTGGTCGAAGCTCGTGGTGAACTCGATGCGCAACGGCCTTTCCGCTGCGACGGGCCTCTCGGGCAACCAGCGCGACCTCGCGGACGGCCCGCGGTGGCTCTCGATACGCCTCGGCTCGGAAGCGGTGCGGGTCGGGCAGGCGCTCGGCTATCAGCTCGAGAAAATGCTCGGGATGGACCCGGAGACGCTCGCGCGCGCGGGCGAGGGCAGCAAGGACGCGCTCGCCGAGATCACCGAGACGCTCGTCGAGAACGCGAAAAAGCGCTCCGACGAGCAGCGCCCTTCCATGGCGCAGGACATGGCCAAAGGCCGCCGCACCGAGACCGATTTCATCAACGGTTACGTCGCCGCGCGCGGCGCTTACATCGGCGTGCCCGCGCCGACGCACGCGAAGATGAACGAGGCGGTGAAGCGCGTCGAGCGCGGTGTAGCGCCTGCGGGTGTGGAGGTGGTGGAAGGCTTCTAGGCGCGGCGCGGGTCGAATAGGAGGCGCATGGCTGCACGCACTATGTTCGAGAAGATCTGGGAGCGGCACGTGATCTCGGAGGAGGAAGGCGAGGTGCTCCTCTACGTCGATCGCGCGCTGCTGCACGAAGGCTCATCGCACGTATTCGCGAAGCTCGAGGCCGAAGGGCGAGCGGTGGCGAGGCCGCAGCAGATCTTCGCGCACACCGACCACTACGTCCCGACCACCGGCCGCGAGCGCGGCGTCGAGGGGATCGCCATCCCCGAGATCCGCAACATGGTGAAGAACCTGCACGCGAACGCGGCCAGGCACGGCATCACGCTTTTCGGGATCGACGATCCGCGGCAGGGCATCCTGCACATCGTTCCGCCGGAGCAGGGCATCACGCAGCCGGGGTTGCTGATCTGCGGAGGCGACTCGCACACCTCGACCCACGGCGCTTTCGGCTGCCTCGCGTTCGGCATCGGCGCCTCCGAAATGATGCACGTCGTCGCGACGCAGATGATCTGGCAGCGCAGGCAGCGCTCGCTGCGCATTGTGATCGACGGCAGGCTCGGCCGCGCGGTTTCCGCGAAAGACGTGATCCTCGCCATCATCGAAAAGATCGGCGTGGGCGGCGGCGCGGGGCACGTGATCGAGTATGCGGGCCCCGCGATCCGGGCGATGAGCATGGAAGCGCGCATGACGGTGTGCAACATGTCGATCGAAGGCGGCGCGCGCGCAGGCATGATCGCCCCCGACGAGACGACTTACGCTTACATGGAAGGCCGCCCCTACGCGCCGAAAGGGAGCCAGTGGAACGACGCGCTCGCGACCTGGAAAGCCCTTCCCAGCGACGAAGGCGCGGTCTTCGACCGGGAAGTGACGCTCGACGCCGCGCAGATCGCGCCCATGGTTACCTGGGGCACGAACCCGGAGCAGGCATCCGCGGTGACCGGCCGGGTGCCCGATCCCGCGGCCGTCGAAGATGTCAACCGCAAGGCCGAGTACACAGCCGCACTCGACTACATGGGGCTCACGGCCGGAATGGCGCTGCAGGATGTCGCAATCGACCGCGTATTCATCGGCTCGTGCACCAACAGCCGGATCGAAGACATCCGCGCCGCCGCCGAAGTGGCGCGACTCGGAAAAGTGAAAGTCCCGGCGTGGGTCGTTCCGGGCTCGCGCCTGGTGCAGGCGCAGGCCGAGCGCGAAGGCCTCGACCGCATACTGCTGGCTGCGGGCTTCGAGTGGCGTGAGCCCGGTTGCTCGCTCTGCACCGCGATCAACGGCGACCAGCTCCAGCCCGGCGAGCGTTGCGCATCGACTTCGAACCGCAATTTCCGCGGGCGCCAGGGTACCGGCGGCCGAACGCACCTCATGAGCCCCGCGATGGCCGCCGCCGCGGCTATTACCGGGAAGCTCACCGACGTTCGAGAGTTACTGAAGTAACGAATTGACCGCCAGGACGCCAACCACAGATGCAACCGTTTACGACATTGACCGCCATTGCGGCCCCGATCGACGAGCCCAACGTCGACACGAACCAGCTTTGTCCGACGCGCTTCAACAAGGTCCCACGCGGGCCGAAGTACGCGCAAATCCTGTTTCACGACCGGCGCTTCGACGCGGACGGGAAAGAAAAGGATTTCGTGCTCAACCGCGAGCCGTATCGCAAGGCGCAGATCATCGTCGCCGACCGCAACTGGGGCACCGGCTCGTCGCGTGAAAGCGCGGTGTATGCGCTCT
>CAZULX010000074.1:0-7237 GCA_964621335.1 uncultured Streptomycetaceae bacterium | reverse complement strand
GCGGCCTCGCCTGTCGCGGCAATAGCACCCCGAAAGGAGACCGACCATGGCTGTCCCGCCACCACCCAAGATCGAGTTCGTCGATCGCCCCGAGCTCATCGAGACGTTCGTCGACAGCATCAGGAACGTCACCTTCGATGGCGCGACCATCAGGGCGGAGATGTGCGTCACGCGCTTCGAGGAAGCGGCGAAGCCGGCTGCCGCTGCCTCCGCAAAGCAGGTTCCCGCATGCCGGCTGGTGCTGCGGCCGGACGCCGCCGTCGATCTCTTCGTGCGGCTCCAGCGTCTCATCGCGCTCATGGAACAGCGCGGCATCGTGCGCCGCGAGCAGCCGAAGCCGCAGGCGGACAAGCCCGCCGATGCGCTCGAAAACCCGCTCGGCTCGGGCACGAAGCGCGCCGATCCAAAGCACTGAGCCGGCGGCTCGCAGGCGATTTACAAGTTCTTACATTTTTTTAAAGCACGCGCAGCGTTGCCGGCGGTCACAAGAACACAATCGCCAAAAACCGAGGAGCGTGCATGAAAAGCCTGATCGTGGCTGCGCTGGCAGTCGTGGCGCTGGGAGGCTGCGTTGCGGTGCCGGGGCCGTATTACCCGGCCGACGCGTATTACTATTCCGGGCCTGCGGTGGGCGTGGGTATCTACTCGAGTCCGGGCTTCCACCATCATCGCCACCGCCACCACCGCCATCGCCATCATCACCGTCGCTGATGCGTAAGCGGCGGGCACCCGCCGCACGGTACAATCGTGCCCGACCGCGGCCCATCGAGCCGCCAAGGGGACGACATGGGGGAAGTGGATCTCAACGAGATCGAAAAGCGCATCGACCAGTATCCGCCGCAGGCGCGCAGCGACATCCTGCGGCTCATGGGCGAGCTCAGGCGCTTAAACGAGCCCGGCGCTCCGAAGCAAGCGGCATCCGCAGGCTCCCATTTATACGATGTGCAGACGGGGCTTCTGAACGGGGGCGCGTACGGTGTGCGCTTCGCCGCCGCGCGCGCGCGTGCGACGCGTTACAAGAAATTCTTCGCAGTGATGTCGATCGACCTCGATCCCGGCGCCGCGCGAGAGGAGCGCGACCAGACGATCATGGCGGTCGCGCAGCGCCTCGAGCGCAGCGTGCGCGAAACCGATACGCTGGCGTGCATCGGCGACGATAGCTTCGCGATCATACTCGAGGACCTCACGCAGGCCGGACACGCCGAGCGTGTGAAGCAGACCGTTCAGGATGCGCTCGCCGAGCCGCTGCACCTCGCACATCGCGACGTCGTGCCCGCCACCCGCGTGCGCCTTCAGTTCTATCCGCAGGCCCCCGGCGAAGGCACCGGTCCCCTACTCTATAACTCCTGAGTCATTGTTGCGCCGCATCATGGAGGCGCTGGAGTGTTGTGTACACGCATCTCGCCGCCGCATCCTACTGTTCTGACTGCCAGATTTGTCCACACCCGGGGAAACTGTGCCTATAATGACCGTCCACTCGTCCGTGGGGGGACATCGTGAAGGTACGCACAATAAGAATGGGCTTCGGAGCCGGCGCTCTCGCAGCCTCGTTGCTGTTCCCGGGCTCGATCTTCGCGCAACAGATGACTTACCAGCTCCTCGGCATCAAAGCCGAGGAGGCACCGGCCACGCCTGCACCAGCGAACCGCTGTGCGGCGCTCAACTGGATGTCGTCGATCGGCGCCTGCGGCCGCGACCTCCTCGCGAAAATCGCACCGCGAGCCGAACGCACCGCTCACGCCGAGCCACTCGAGCCGGGCGTCTCCACAGTCGCAGCGACCGGGGCGACGAGCGACATCCCCGTCTCGCGTGTCGCAACGGAGTCCCCGGCGCCGCGCAGCGAAGCGCTGGCCGCGATCGAGTCGCCCGCGCCGGGTCCGCGCGAACCGGGCTATGTGCGTTCGACGAGCGTGCGCGATGCGCAGGCTGGAAGCAGCCGCTCGCCCGATCTCCTGTTGAGAATCGGCTCCAAGCATCGATTCAGGGGTAACGAAGAAGCCGGATGGGACTGGTATCGCTTCAGCGACACGGTCTACCAGAACCACGTGCAGAACAACGGCCACAAAGCCGTGGGCGTCGAGCTCATGGTTCCATTCCAGTAACCGCGCGGGGCCACGCGTGCAGGGGCCGCTGGCAAGCGGCCCTTTTTGTGTACTTCGCTCTTTCCGCCGGTCGGAGCCTGGCCACCGTTCGTCAACGCGGGAGCCGGGGCCGTGACATCGTGCATCGCCTGCGCGTCGCGGACCCTATACGCTGGTGCCTCGACGGTCGCGCCCTGTGAAGTGGTACGATTGCACCTCGCGCGGAAAGGCTTGGAAGCAGACATGCATTTGCGGCTGCGCTTCATCGGTAAGGCGCTGGAATACCTGAACGCCAAAGGTCACGACGACCGGCGGCTCACGTTACAGGTGAATCCCGAGCTGGTGCACGTCGGCGATCTCATCCGTCATCCGCTTTTTCCGGGCCGCAACGTGTACGTCGTCGCGCGCGAAGTCGATTTCGTCGACCGCTGCGTGAACGTGTGGCTGGACGAACTCCCCGGTGCGAATCCGCAGGCGTCCGAAGGCGCCGCCGACTCGCCGTTCCCCGACCAGCCGACGATCATCGGAGACTGACGCGCTCGGGATAGCGGAGCGAGACTGCCTCGCGCAGCGAGGCGGCTACGCAGCTTCGACTGTTTCCTCGCCGGGCTGCGCCAGGCGTTTCTCACGCCCGCACAGCGCCACCGCGGCTTCGAGCGGTCCTGGCCGGCGCAGGAAGTAACCCTGCATCCGCGTCACGCCGAGCGCTTTGAGGGCGCTCAGCTCCGCCGCGGTCTCCACACCTTCCGCGATGAGCTCGCAACTCTGGCTTTTCCCGAACTGCACGAGCGCGCCGGCGTGTGCACGCCGCGCCGGATCGCGGTCGATGCCCTGCACCAGCGTCCGGTGCAGCTTGATGATGTCGGGATGCAGGTTGAGGATGTGCCTGAAACCATCGAGTCCGCGGCCGTTGTCGTCGACGGCGATGCGCAAGCCCTGCTCGCGCAGCGGCGCGAGCACGTGCGCGATCTCGTCGTACTGCCGGATGCTCATGTGCTCGTTGATCTCGAGCACGACGCGGTTGAGAGTGCAGCCGGAGAAAGCGCGCTCGAGCCTGCCGTGCAGCAGGATGTTCGAAGAGACGTTGAAGGCAACGCTCACCGCGCTCGGCAGCACCGCGAAGCTGCGCAGCGCCTGCGCGATCATTTCGTTCTCGAGCTCGACGTCGAGTCCCACGCGCGCCGCATCCGCGAACCACGCGTCCGGGCTGCGCGCGGGGACCGTCGAGAAGCGCGCGAGCGCTTCGAAGCCCACTACTTTGCCGCGGACGATGTCGACGATCGGCTGGTAAAGACAGGAGATGCCATCGCCCGCGATCACGGCGCGGATCGCAGCTGCGGTCTCGGCGTTGCGCGCTTCGGCGCTGATCGACGCTTCGATGTGCTCCGCGGCCATTTCCGCGAAAACGCGCATGGTGGTCATGTCGCGCTCGGTGAAAGGTTCGCGGGGAGAGGCGCCCAGGCACACGAGCGCGCCGTAGCGCGAGCCGTCGCCGAGGCAGATGCGGGTCGACACGCGCATGCGCGGCCGTTCGCCCGCGCTCATCCACATATGCGTGCTGTTTACGATCGGCTCGTCGCCGGGCTCGGGTGCCGGTGCTTCGTCCTGCCAGGCGTACGTGTCCCAGCATCCCGGACGCAAGGCGTCGTCGCAGGAATCGGCGTGTACCAGCAGCGCGTGCCCGTCGCGACCGTATCGCGATATGAACGCGGCTTCCATGCCGAGCTGGGTCCTGAGCGCCCGCAGCGCCCGTCCGAAGAACGGGTCGAGGGGCACGGCGCCGGGGGTTTTTTCCTCGACGAGGAAGTTGAGGATCAGTACTTCGTGCGACGCATTCATCTTCGTTAAGTGTCCGGTGCAATGCGGCGGCCGCGAGGCGTCGCGCAGGGGCCATTCGGGCGTGGCGGGGAGCGCCGCGTCGGTGCGCGCGATCACGCACCCGCAGCATTAACGGCGGAGGATGTGTGCCCTTGAGCACACTTCTCGGCTTGAAGAGGGGCAGGGGGCCCTGGCAGCGCCCGGGCCGGTGCCACCGATCACCTTACGTGGAACAGTGGTTCTTGAGCTTAGAGCAGCAGAGCGATCGCCAGAGAGCCGAAGGAAAGGAGGTTACGTGAGGGAAACCTTGGTTTCCCTCTGTTCGTCTACTGGGACGGGCTTAACCGTCAGCGACGGTTAAGCCGTCCGCGTGCCGTGGATCCGCTTTAATTTCTCGAGCTGCTTGCCGTCGACTTCGGTGTTGGCGCAGAGGAAGTAGAGGTGCGCGCCCAGGGGCTGCCACTCGCACTTCGATTTCATCCGCTGCTCGGCGAGCTCGTGGCACTTGCCTTTGTGGACGTGCAGGACCTCGATCTTCATGTTCTCGGCCCTGCGCGGGAAGTCCACAAACACCGCAGCCCCCTCGGTCAGGTCGCCGATCATGTCGCCGCACAGGTCACAGGTGAACACGGGGCAGGAGAGCGTATCCTTGAACAGGATCTTGATCATTTATCTTCTATTCATAGTAATGAGCCCAAGCTGCCGCAAACCCTCGAGCCTGCGGCCCCCGCTGCAAAATCTACCGAAAAACAACACGACCTGCCACTACTTTTTACCGCTGGAACACAATTAGTGGTGTACCAACCCTTAAAAACGCCTTTAACTGCCACTAGGTTGACTCGCTCCGCGGCGGTTCGCTTCGCCGCGCCGTGCCCTACGCGCCCAGTTCGTTTCCGCCGTACGCCGCGTTGATCTTCGCCGCCTTGCGGGGCCCTTCGATCAACCGCCAGATATTGGAGAGCTGACCGTTTACGCGCTCGCGAATCTGGGCGTCGTCCTCGAGCAGCCTGCATATCAGCTCCGACTTGCGGCGCTGGTACGCCGCATCGCCCGCGACGCCGGTCTCGATCGAGGCCAGACGGGCGTAGACGCCGGCGCATTCGGACTCGAGCGCGATCACGCGGTCCCAGTCCTCGCCGGCGGCCGCCACGCGCATGCGGGCGGTCACTTCGGCAAGTTGCTCGTAGGCTTTGATGATGTCTCCGGGTGTTCGCTGTTCCATTCCGGGCTCGCTAGGCATGGGCGGGTTCCGGCTGTGCCGGGGCGATCAGGGCCCACGCGCTCTGCAACTGCGTGAGGAGAGAGGAGGCTTCTTCCAGCGGCCCGGCTTGCGAGCGCAGGTTCGCTTCGAGGAGCTTCGAGCAGACGTACCGGTAAAGGCCTTCGAGCTGCGTCGCGATCTCGCCGCCGGCCTTGGAATCGAGGCTCGCCCGCAGGCCCTCGTCGACGATGGCTATCGCTTTCGAGATCGCCTGGCCGCGTCCGGCGATGTCGCCGCTTCTCAGCCTGTTGCGCGCATCCGCCACCGCGGCGAGCGCGCCGTCGAACAGCATCAGCACGAGCCGGTGCGCATCCGCATCCGGAACGCCGGTTTCGATGCCGGTTTGAACGTAGGCGCTGATCGCGCGTTTCGAGGGTGTGATCATATTCCGTGTTACTCGTATGTGGGCAGGCTCGCGAGCTGCTGTGTGAGGAAATTGCTCGTCTGCTGCATCCGCGCCATCGCGATATCGAGCGCGGTGAATTGCGCGCGCAGGCGTTTTTCGACCGATTCCAGGCGCGAGATCATGGCTAGTCGCCGGTCGCCGATGTCTTCGATCGAGCTCCCGATCCCGCCGAGACGGCCTGCGATCAGGCTGTCCGTATCGAGCATGTTGCCGAGCAGTTTGTCGAGCTGGTAGGCATAGCCGCGCGCGTAGCTCACCAGGCCGCGGTCTCCCGTGCTGCCGCCCGTGATCTTGAGCGCCAGGCCGGCTGCGTCGCCCATGCCGGTCAGGCTCTGCCCGGCGCCGCTCGCGGCGAATCCGCCTATGGTTCCGGCGACGTCGACGCCTGCTGTTTCGACCTGGGTGCCGAAGAGATCCGTTCTCGCGGTGCCGCCCGTCAACGCGACGGTCGAAGCAGCGCCGTAGCGGATGGACGTCATGGTGAGCACGCCCGCCGATTGCGTCACGGCGACGGTGACGCTGGCCGCGGACAACGTGGCGGCTCCGTTCACCTTGGACTGGATTTCGGCTGCCAGCGCGTCGGCGGTGTAAGTGCCAGCGGCCAGCGTCACGCTCGCGCTGACGCCGTCGATCGACATGTCGAGGCTGTCGTTGGCCCCGGCCGTGATCGTGAGCGCGGCCGCCGCGCCGCCGACGGCTTTGCCCTGGGTGGCGAGTTGCGTCAGGTTGAGCGCATACGAGCCGTTTTTCGTGTCCGCGGTAGAGCTCGTGAACGCGACGAGGCTGTCGGTGGGTTTCGCCACCGCGGCGAAGAGCGAGGCCATGTCCTTCTTCGGATCGCTCAACGCCGCGCCGAGCTTGGCCGCGTCGAGCTTCAACGTGCCGTCGGTCTGGAAAGTGATTCCGACGTCGGGAAGCGAGGTGAGCCCGCCGCCCGCGCTCGAAAGCGGGGTGTTGAAGAGGCCGCGCAACTGCGACTGGAGTGTGCGCACCGTGCCTTCGCCGGTGAGGATCGAGCCCTGCCTGGTGGCAGGGTCGTATTTCGTGAGATCGGCGATCGTCTTGTTGAGATCGTTGTAGGCCTTCACGAAGGTCGTCACCGACGCCTGCACGCTCGCGCTGTCGCGCGAGATGTTCAGCGTCGTCGTCGCAGGCGTGTTGGTCTTGAGGAGCGAGAGCGTCACGCCTTCGAGTGCGTCGCTGATCGTGTTCGAGGACTTGGTCACCGTGATGCCGTCGATCACCACGACGGAGTCCACTGCGGCTACGGTTTGCGTGAGGTTCGTGACTCCGCTCAGCGTGCGCGCGTCGAAAGCGAGCTGCGAGAGGCCCGCGGTGTCGGTGTGGGTCGCGTCGTCGTCCGCGACCTCGATGCGCACCGCGTTGGCGGTGCCGCTGTCCTTGGACGAAATCGTCAGGAGGTAGCCGGTGCCGTCGTTGATGATCGCTGCGGTGACGCCGACGTCGGCGGCGTTGATCGCGTCGCGCACGCCCGAGAGGCTGTTCTGTCCCGCGCCGATGATGACTTCCTTCGACGCCTTGTCCGCATTCGCGGTGAAGGTGTCGGCGGCGTAGGTGCCGAACGAGATCGTGAGCTTGCCGGTGCCGACAGCCAGGTTGGTGGCCTCGAACGTACCGGACTTGAGCTTCTGCGCCTGGGCGAGCGTCTGG
>CAZULX010000073.1:0-12347 GCA_964621335.1 uncultured Streptomycetaceae bacterium | reverse complement strand
AAGGCCAGAAGGACCAGCAAGGCAATCAGTCCGGCCAGCAAGGGCAGCAAGGCCAGAAGCGTTAACCTTCAGCATCGCAACGCCGACAACCGGGAGCTTTTACGCTCCCGGTTTTTTATTTTGCGTTCGGCTGACTTTAATTGCCGCCTCACCTGAGAAATGCGCGTGAATACGGCGCTGCACCAAGCCCGAAATCTGCCGTTAAAGAAAGTGCTCCCGCTGCCGTGGGGGCCTAACGCAAACGGAGGGCTTATGAGCGCCGATATCTACAGCACCATGCTGCAGGGCTTGAGCAGCATCAACATGACCGAGCGCGAGCGCGCGCGGGCCGAAGCGGGGGTGCGCAAATCCGCCGCCATCATCGAATGCCTGATCGGAGTCGCGACCTCGATTCGCCTTCGCACCACCAAGGCCGAAAGCACGTCGTAGGAGGCCGCACGGCACCCCGATTGCACTGTCCTTACTTCGCATAACCGACCGGACCGCGCGAGCGCGCCCGGCACACCGGTTGCAGTCATGCCACGGACGAAGCATTTTGTGGCCAACGCGAAGCGAAAGGACGAAACATGGCAAAGGCGAAGAAGGACGACGCGATCGAGCTCCTGAAGCAGGACCATAAGGAAGTCGACGGATTGTTCAAGGAATTCGAGAAGCTCGAGGAAGACGGCGAGGAGGCGGTCGAGCAGGTGATCGCGACCGCGTGCACCGAGCTCAAGATCCACGACAAGATCGAGATGGAGATTTTCTACCCCGCGGTGCGCGAAGCGGCGGAGAAGGAAGAAGTCGAGGACTTGCTGGACGAAGCCGAGGTCGAGCACTCCACCGTGCGGCAGTTGATCCAGACGATCGAAGGCATGGGCGCGGGCGAAGAGAAGCGCAACGCCCACTTCACCGTGCTGATGGAATACGTGAAGCACCACGTGAAGGAAGAAGAGAAGGAGATGTTCCCGAAGGTGAAGCAGCTGAAAGAGCTCGACCTCGAGGCACTCGGGCGCGAGATGAAGGAGCGCAAGGCCGAGCTCATGGCTGAAATGGGCGTGGACGTCGAGGAGCTCGAATCGGAGGAGACGACGTAAACCGCGGTTTCCGGCATATCCGCACCCAGGGCGCTTCGGCGCCCTTCGTCATTCTGGCGCACGCCAGAATCCATGTTGACGTCTAACAATGGTTTCCGGATCGCGTCGCGGCGCGACGGTCCGGAATGACGGCCCATAGCGTGAAAAAGCGCACGTCCGCGCGGGGGTTCGTTGGTATGATTCCGGCATGGCACAAGAGCCGGTGACGGGCGCGGCATGAATTCGAGTCTGGGCGAATTCCAGAATCGCACGCTGATCTGCAGCGTTCTGTTCTTCGACATCGTCGAATATTCGCGCAAGTCGGTCTTCGAGCAGGGCCAGCTCAAAGACCAGTTCAACAAGCTGCTGTCGCAGGCGCTGCGCGGCGTCGCGTTGAACGACCGCATCATTCTCGACACCGGAGACGGCGCCGCCATCAGCTTCATCGGCGATCCGGAAGACGCGCTCTTCGTCGCGACCGGACTGCGCGACGTCATCGCCAGTCTTGCCGGCGACGCAGGACCCGAGCTCGCCTCGCGCATGGGCATCAACCTCGGTCCCGTGCGCCTCGTGAAAGACATCAACGGCCAGCCGAACGTGATAGGCGACGGCATCAACGTCGCGCAGCGCGTCATGACTTTCGCCAGGCCGGGGCAGGTGCTCGTCTCTCGCTCGTACTACGAAGTCGTCTCGCGCCTCTCCGACGAATCCTCGAAGCTCTTCAGCTACGAAGGCGCGCGCACCGACAAGCACATACGCGAGCACGAGGTGTACGCGGTCGGCGCGATCCCGGGCATGCGCAAGCGGTTCGACGATTCGGGTGCATTCGACACGACGGGAGAACATCGCACCGGCGGCCTCGCACGCGCATCGACGGCGATGAGAAACGCCGTGGGCAATCTCGTGCGTAATCCCCGTGTCGCCACCGCCGTCGCCGTTGTCGCCATTCTCGGCGTCGCGGTGGGCGCGCGCGGCTACCGCTCGAGCGAGGAGCCGATCGGCGTCCCCGCCGCACAGGTCGCGGCCTCGGTCCCGCCGCTTGCGACCGAAGTCGCGCCCTCCGCGCTCCCGCCGATCAGGGGCCTGCCGCCCGAGCCTGCCGCGCCGGCCGCACCCGCCGTGCAGGCTGCGCCGGAAGCGCCGCCTGAAGGGGCGTCCGCGCCTCCCGAACGCAAGGCTGTCCCCGCCAGGGCCGATCGCAAAGTGCGAGAGAAGCCGGCGCCGCGCGAACAGGTTGCGCAGCGCGAGCCACCCCCTCCGCCACCGTCCGAGCCAGGTGCCGCGGCGCCGCCTGCGCCGGCCGCGGTCTCGTTCGCAATCGCCCCCTGGGGCGAAGTACACGTCGACGGCAGGATGCACGGGGTGAGCCCGCCGCTGCAGCAGCTCGAGCTCACGCCGGGACGCCACCGCATCGAGATCAGGAACGGCGGATTTCCGCCGCACGTGGTGACCGTCACCGCCAAGCCCGGCGAGCGGCTTAGAATCAAGCACAAGTTCAACTGACTCAGGACCGCCATGACGACAAGAGCCTTATTCGTGGTGCTGGTCGCGCTCGTGGGGCTGGGCGGATGCGCGTCCGATCCCATCAAGGAGATCCAGCGCGTGTTCCAGGGGAAGGGCGAGCTGCAGTTGCAGGCGGGGATCAAGCACTACGACGATGGACGCTACCCGCAGGCGGCGCGCAATTTCGAAGCTGCGCTGAACGAAGGCCTGAACCAGGCGGGACAGGTCACCGCGCACAAGTATCTCGCGTTCATACACTGCGTCTCGAAGCGCGAGCGGCAATGCCGCGCGCATTTCAACAGCGCGCTCGAGATCGATCCTGCGTTCGAGCTCGGCGCCGCCGAAGCGGGTCACCCGATGTGGGGCCCGGTCTTTCGTTCCGTGAAAGCACGCCGCTGACGCGGTCGCCGCGCCAGGCCCCGCATTCCGATGACGACTGCCACGAACACCCCTGACACCCGCAAGCTCGGGCGCTACGAGATCGTCGCGGAGCTCGGCAAGGGATCGATGGGCACCGTCTACAAAGCGCTCGACCCGCTGCTCGAGCGCACGGTCGCGATCAAGACCATCAACTTCGCCACCGACGATCCCGAGATGGCGGAATACGAAGCACGCTTCTACCAGGAAGCGAAAGCCGTAGGCGGGCTGAATCACCGCAACATCGTCACCGTGTACGACGTCGCGAAAGCCGGCAACATGCCCTACCTCGCGATGGAGCTCCTCGACGGGCTCGAGCTCGGCAGCCTCTTGACGGGCGGCAAGCCGCTGCCGGTCGCGCACACGCTCGACATCGCAGCGCAGGTCGCCGACGGGCTCGCGTACGCGCACGAGCACGGCGTCGTCCATCGCGACATCAAGCCGGCGAACGTGATGGTGATGCACGACGGGCTGGTGAAGATCGCCGATTTCGGCATCGCCCGTATGCGCTCGGCGGAGCGCAACCCCGACAACACGCCGGTGCTCGGTTCCCCGCGCTACATGTCGCCCGAGCAGGTGCTGCGCAAGCGCGCCGAAGCGAAATCGGACATTTTCTCGCTCGGCGTCGTCCTCTACGAGATGCTCACCGGCAAGGCCCCGTTTTCGGGCGCGGCCCTGAACGCGATCCTGTTCCAGATCGTCAACCTCGTCCCGCCCGCGCCGAGCACGATCAACCCGGAAACGCCGGATATGCTCGATTTCGTCGTCGCCAAGGCGCTCGCCAAAACGCCAGACGAGCGCTACGCCAGCGCGCGGGAATTCGCGGACGATCTGCGCGAGTGCCGCAAGAAGCTCGACGAGCCCGCGCCGCTCGCCACGCTCGACATCTTCAAGCCCACCGTCGCGCGGCTCGATCCGCATGCCGCGACGCCGCTGCTCGCGCAATCGTATCCCGACGCGAGGCACGGCGATGTCGAAGCCGAGACGGTCGGCGCCACCACGACTCTCGGCCTGTCCAAGGAGTTCGATTCGTTTTCGGCAACGGCGCGCCTCGCGGTGCACACCGGTGTCGCCGAGAGCTTCGAGGAGCTCGTCAACACGCAGGACACGCCGCACGAAACCGTGACGGTCTACGGCACGCTGGTGCGCGACCAGTCGTCGCCGCGCGTCATGCCGAGCTTCGCCGGCGCCGCGCGCTGGGAGTCGCGGGACTGGATGATCTTCGGGGCGAGCGTGGCGGCGGCGGTGCTGCTTGCCGCTCTTATCGTCATCCTCTAGCCCGGCGCCGACCCCGCATCCGCCTGCGCCGGCGCGCTGCGCAGCGGCAGCGCCTGCTCTCCCAGCAGGTCTTTCTCGATCACCGCGCGCACTTCTTCCAGCCCGAGGCCGTGCTCTTCGACGAGGTCCATCACGTCGGCGAGGATCGCGTCGGTGTCGTGCATCATCTTCAGGCGCTTGAAATGGTCCTCGCGCGTGAACCCCATGCTACTGCCGATCAGCTCGAGGAAGTTCACGACTTCGAAAGGCCAGTCGGCTTCGTGGCTGCAGAGCTCGCGATGGCAGGCGTGGTACACGCCGGCGAGCGTGTCGACGCCGGCTGCCGCCGCGGCTTCGAGCAGCGTGCGATGCACTTCGCGCTTGAACGCGGGCAGCGGCTGGAGCGTGTTGCACATCCAGCCCACTTTCGATTGCTCGAGGTCGACGAACTCGACGCCGGGTATGGCGCGGAGGATCGCGATCGCGGACTCGCTCACGCCCGCGACGCCGGGATGCTCGTGCAGTCCCACGCGCTTCCCGACGGGATAGCGCATGAGCGGCTTCAGTTGTTCGAGCCTGCTCGCGAGGAAGACGACGAAAGCTTCGAGGTCGTAGGGAACCGCGCCCGGAGCCTTGCGGCCGGGCAGCACGTTCTCGCCCAACTGGACCTGGCACGTCGGGCACCACGACAGCACTTTGCGAGCGCCGGTCTCGGCGAAGCGGTCGGTGGTGCGGTAACCGACGCGGCCGGACGCTTCGAGGTCGCCGGTGCGGAACTGGAGCACGCCGCAGCAGTTACCGGGGCCGCCCATCACCTGATAGGACACGCTGATCGCGTCGAGTATGTCCAGACACAGGAGCACGATGTGCGGCGTCTTGAGCACGTTGCAGCCGGTGTAGAACACGACTTCCGGCGCGCTCGCGGGCGTTTCGCTCCTGAAGCGCTTCAGCACTTCGGGCGCGAGCTGCATGCGCGAGAGCACTCGCACGCCGCGTCCCATCGCTGCGAACGCCGCGCTGCCTTTCTTGTGCTGCTCGTCCGGCGCCGCACGCCGCTGCATGGCGACGCGGGCGAGCGCGAGCATGAAGCGCGGATTGACGGCTTCGGGACACGCGGGGATGCAGGTGCCGCTGCCCGAGCACACCTGCGCCCAGCGCTCGGCTTCCGGGGAGCCGCTGCCGCCCTGGATCACGCGCAGCACGCCGCTCACGGTGTCCGAGGGATTCGCGCCGGCGATGCCCGCAGGCGCGGTCATCGGACACACTTCGAAGCAGCGGCCGCAGCTCGTGCAGCGCTCGAGGATGTCCTGCGTGCGCGCTTCGAGCGCTTCGGCGAATGTTTCGGTCATGCTGCCCCCAGCCGCGCTTTCGCTGCGTCGTATTCCTGCACGATGCGATCGACCAGCGCCCCGGCGGGCATCACCGACTCGATGTTGCCCACGCCCTGGCCCGCACCCCAGATGTCCTTCCACGTCTTCGGGCGCTCGTCGCGCGAGGTGTACTTGAGCTTCTCTCCGGCCTGCACCGGCAGGTTGTCGGGATCGAGTCCCGCCGCGCGGATGCTCGGCTTGAGGTAGCTTCCCGCGACGCCGCTGAAGAACGGTGTGTAGACGATGTCTTCGGCGTTGCTCTCGACCAGCATCTGCTTGTAGCGCTCGACCGCGAGCGACTCCCGGGTGGCGATGAAGCGCGTTCCCATGTATGCCGCGTCGCATCCCATCGCCTGCGCCGCCAGCACGGCGGCGCCGTTGGTGATCGCGCCCGCCAGCACGAGCGGCCCGTCGAACATCGCGCGCACCTCGTTCACGAGCGCGAAAGGATTGATCCTGCCCGCGTGCCCGCCCGCGCCCGCGCACACCAGGATGAGGCCGTCGACTCCGGCCTCGAGCGCTTTCTCGCCGTGGCGCACCCTGATCACGTCGTGCAGCACGATGCCGCCGTAGTCGTGCACGCGCTTCGCGATATCGGTCGGCGCACTGAGTGAAGTGATGACGATGGGCACCTTGTGGCGCACGCAGACTTCGGTGTCGTGCTCGAGGCGCTTGTTCGCCGGGTTCACGATGAGGTTCACGGCGTAAGGCGCGACTTTCGCGGTCGCGTGCTCGCGCCTGTGCTTCTCCAGCGCGCTCTCGATCTGCGTGAGCCATTCGCCGAGGAGCTCCTGCGGGCGCGCGTTGAGCGCCGGGAAGCTCCCGATGATGCCGGCTTTGCACTGCTCGATGACGAGCTCGGGACCTGAGACGAGGAACATGGGCGCGCCGATGACCGGCACGCGGAGATTTTCGAGGAGCCTCGCCCTGACGCTCAACGCGGGCGCTCCCGTGCTGGTGCGACGGAGATCCTCAAGCGCCGGCCCTCGCGATCGGGTTGCGCAGCACGCCGATGTCTTTCTGGATCACTTCGCAGACGTCGCCGTGCTTGAGATCCGGCAGCGTAGCGTTGTCGGTGCCCAGCCACAGCACGTCGCCCGGCCACAGCGTCATGTACTTGGTGATCTGCGCGATGTAATGCTGCGCCGAAAAAATCATCTTGCTCGTCGAGTATTCGGACGCCGCTTCGCCGTTCACTTTCACCGAGATCGTGAGGTCCATCGGATCGAGCCCGGTCACGATGTAAGGACCCATCGGCTTGAACGAGTCCGCGTTCTTGGCGCGCCACAGGGTGCGGTCGGACGCCTGCCAGCCGCGCTCGCTCACGTCGTTGCCGAGCGTGTAGCCGAGCACGCACGAGAGCGCATCGGCTTCGGAGAGGTTCTTCGCTTTCCTGCCGATGATCGCAACGAGCTCGCCTTCGTACTGCACGGGCCCCTGCGAGTCCGCCGGAATCACGATCGTCTCGCCGTTCGCGATCAGCGCGTTCGGCGAGCGATAGCCGATGTCGGCTTTCGCCGGCGGCTTGGCGCTGGTGCCTTTGCGCGAGTTGGCCCAGTCGAGATGCGCCTGGTAGTTCAGCCCGGCGCAGTAGAAGTTCTGCGGCGTGCACGGCACGAGGACCTTCAGGTCCGACAGCGCGTGGCGCTTGCCGCCGGGTTTTGCGTTCTCGAAGATCGAGCCGTCGAGCTCGTTCACCGTGTCGCCTTCGACCGCGCCGTAGAAGATGCGGCCCTGCTGCTCGAAGCGTCCGTATTTCATGCTGTCCTCCACCCGTTCCGGGAATGCCCGATGCTATACAGGCGGTGCGGCGATGTCACTACCGGGGGCGTATCCTTGGGCTACCGCAAAGAGTGATGGGACTACCGCAAAGAGTGACCGGGCTACTGCAACAAGTGACGGCTACCGAAGGGGTGATGGTAAACCTGTTTTCGACAACCCCTTTTCGTCACTTCTTCGGTAGCCGTCACTCTTTGCGGTAGACTCGTCACTCTTTCAGTAGCCGTCACTTGTTGCGATAGCCCATGCCCATAGCCACGTGGAACGGCACCGTCATCGCCGAAGCGCCGCAGGACGCGGTCGAGGTCGTCGAAGGCAACGTATACTTTCCAATCGAAGCGGTTCAGCGCGAGTACCTCCAGCCGAGCGACACGCACACGGTGTGCGGATGGAAAGGCACCGCGAGCTACTATCACGTCTCCATCGGCGGCGAAGTGAATCGCGACGCCGCGTGGTATTACCCCGAGCCCAAGGACGCCGCGCGCAATATCGCGGGACGCATCGCTTTCTGGAAAGGCGTGAGCGTTACCGGATGACCGGTAGCGGGCCTGCAGTTTGCTTCAGGATCGCCGGACCCCGACCACGCGTAAGGACGACTTATGAGCGAGAAAGCGAACGCGATGACCGCCGATGACGGCAACCGAATGGAGCCCGGCATCGGGCTCGCGCTGCTGACCGTCTTGGTCATTCTGCTCGTCACCGGCATACTCGCCGCGCTCATCTACCTCCTGATGGTAGCCATCAGCCCGATCGAGCAGCGCACGCCCAGCGCGGGCAAGGCAGGGGCTCCGGCGGTCGAGCAGCAAGCGTCGCCGCCGGCGCCGGCGCCAGGCATACCCTCAGTCCAGCCGACTCCCGCGCCTCCCAGCCCCGCGAAATAACCCGGCGGGGCCTTCGATCGCGCGACGCGCGTGCATCATGGGCGCCCCGGCCGCTACGCTTTCCACGGTCAGCCGATGCGTCATTTCAGCGTCCGCGTAATCGCGCTCTTATCACTGCTCCTCGCCGGCTGCGCCTCGATCGTCAACACCGGCTCGGCGGAGATTGCCGGCATCACCGGCGCCGCGCTGGCGAGCGCCGTCACGCGCAACGCAGGCGTCGCGGCCGGCATCGGCCTGGGTGCGCAAGCCGGCACGCGTGCGGGCATTCAGTACGCGCAGCGGCGGGTCCATCGCGCAGCGCAGACGCGCATCGCCCAGGCCGCGGGTCCGCTCGCCGTCGGCGACGTGGCGCCGTGGCAGAGCGAGCACAAGGAGCTGCTGTCGGAAGGCGAGCAGGGACGCGTCACCGTGAGCCGCGTCATCAGCGTCACCGATCTCGAGTGCAAAGAAATCGTCTTCTCCGTCGATTCGGTCGTCGAGGAAGCGCAGCGCAGCGCTTTCTACGTTGCGATGGTGTGCCGCGACGGCGCCGCGTGGAAGTGGGCTTCGGCGGAACCGGCGACCGAGCGCTGGGACGGGCTGCAATGATGGTGCGCGCGATGTGCGTCGCGGCGCTCGCGTGCTCGCTCGCGGGCTGCGCCGCGGTCGGCGACGTCACCGGCGCCGTAGCGGGTCTGGTGAGCGGGGCGGTGACTGCGAACCCAGCGGTCGGCATCAGCGTCGGCATCGCGGTGCGCGCGGGGACGAATGAGGCGGTGCGCAGTGTTTCGCGCAAGCGGCAGCGCAACGAGCAGGATGCGATCGCCGCAGTAGCCGCCGGTCTCGACGTCGGCGAAGCCGCCCCGTGGGCGGTGGACCAGAGACTCGCCGGCGACGCCTATGGCGAAGTGCGCGTGCTGCGCGTGATCGAGACGCCGCTCACGCGGTGCAAGGAGCTGCTCTTCTCGGTCCTGGAAGGCGAAGAAGAAAACGCGCCGCGCGCGTGGTTCACCACGACCGCGTGTGAGGGCGATCAAGCGTGGCGGTGGGCGGCTGCCGAGCCCGCCGTCGATCGCTGGACCAACCTGCAGTAGCGCCATTCACCCTACCGGGTGTCGCTACTGCGAAGGCCGGTAAACGAACAGAGGGAAACCCAGGTTTCCCTCCGTAACCTCCCATCCTTCGGCTCACTACCGATCGCTCCATTGCCTCGAGCTCGTGTTCGTTCACTGGCGGCGTCCGCGCGCCGCAGGTGCGCGGAAGCGCCGAAGCTCGTGCTGGAGGGCGGCGATGGCTTCGTTGATCGTATAAGGCTTGAGCAGCACGCGAAACGGCGAGGACGCGGTGAGTGCGTCGGAGTACCCCGTCGCGAGGACGATCGGGACTTCCGGGTAATTGCGCCTGATCTCGTCCGCCAGGTAGAAGCCGTCGCCCCTGCCCGGCATCACGATGTCGGAGAGGACGACATCGATCGAATGTTTGTGCATCGCTTCCAGCGCGCTTGCCGCGTCCCTCGCCCTGACGACGTCGAAGCCGTTCGAGCGCAGGCCCGGCACCACGACTTCGCTCACGAGCTCATCGTCTTCCACGAATAGAACGCGGCACGGCGTGGTGAGCGCTTCGGGCACCGGCGTTCTCGCCTCCACCACGGTCGGCTCCTGCTCGGCGCTGCGCGGCAGGAAGAGGTACAGCGTCGTGCCTTTCGCCAGTGTGCTCTCGATCGTCGCGGTGCCGCCCGACTGGCTCGCGAAGCCGTAGATCTGCGCGAGGCCGAGGCCCGAGCCTTTGCCGAGCGACTTGGTCGTGTAGAAAGGCTCGAAGACGCGAGCGAGGACTTCGGGCGTCATGCCCGTGCCGCTGTCGGCGATGTTGATGCGCACGTAATCGCCCGCCGGGAGCCCGGCCACCGATCCTTGCTCGAGCGTGAGATTGGCCGCGCTGATTTCGAGCCGGCCGCCGCCGGGCATTGCGTCGCGCGCGTTCAGCGCCGCGTTCAGCACCGCGAGCTCGAGCTGAACCGGATCGACGTAGACGCGCCACAACGTCTCGGGCATGTTGAACTTCAAGTCGATGTCCCCGCGCAGCGCGCCTTCGATCAGGTCGCGGAAATCGGTGATGTGCGCGCGCAGGTCGAGCACCGCCGGCGCCGACACAGTGCCGCGGCCGAAGGTCGTGAGCTGGCGCGTGAGCTTGGTCGCGCGCTCGACCGCGCGTTTGCCCGCGTGCATCGCCGATTTCACCGTATCGAGCTGCGCGAGGCGCAGGGCGACTTCGATCGCGGCGCTGATCGTCTGGAGGAGATTGTTGAAGTCGTGCGCGATGCCTCCGGTCAGCTTTCCCAGCGCTTCGAGCTTCTGGTTCTGGAGCAGCGCTTCCTGCGCGCGCTTGCTTTCGGCCACCGCGTCGACGATGCGCTTTTCCATGAGCTCGTTGACGGCCCGCACGCGCTCGCTCGCGTGCTGGAGCTCGATCGCCACCATGCGCGTCTCGAGCAGGCCTTCCTGCGGCGCGCGTATGCTTTCGCCGCGCCCGACCGCCGAGGCAAGGCTCACGAGGTGGCGTATTGGCCGCGAGATGGTGAAGCCGACGTAGGTCGCGGCGATCATCGCCAGCACGAGCAGGACCGCGGTGATGAGGACCGTGAGGTTGAGCGCGCTGATGATCCGCGCGTCCACTTCGGCCCGCGGCATGCTTACGGCGAAAGTCCATCCGGTGCCGGCGACCGGCGTGAATGCGGTGAACGTCTCGACGCCGTCGAGTCGCACGGTCTCGAACACGCCTTCGCTTTGCGTTTTCAGCTTCGCGATCATGTTCTGCGTCGCGGGCTTGCCCACATACTCGCGCGGATTGATGCGGCGCGCGACGACGATGCCTTTGCGGTCGAGCACGGCGGCGTTCCAGCGCGGAGGCAGGCGCTGGTCCTCAAGCGCTTTCTGGAGGCTGTCGGCGAAGCTGCCCATTGCGAGGTAGGCGACCACCTTGTCGCCGCGCATGACGGGCACCTGAACGGCGAAGCTGTACCGCTTTCCCACGGGCGCGAGGTAGAGATCGGATACGAGGATCTCCTCGGGCTTCGCCCCGGCGCGCAGCTCTTCGAAGGCTTTGGAGCGCGGCAGGGGTTCGCCGAAAGGAATGCGGGTATTGATCCGCTGCTGGCCGTCGAGGCCGATCAGGACGATCGTGCGGTCGCGCGAGGGCGCAGCCGTTTTCGCGAAATGGTAGAAGGCGCCGAGGTCGTCCTGCGCAAGGATGGGCGAGAGCGCAAGCGTGGCGAGGGTGGTTTCTCTGCGGACGAGCTCGCGCTCGACGACCGCCGCCACGCCGCGGGTGATCTCGAGGAGGTTCGCCGACGCGGCCTCCTTCTGCTGCTGGTAAAGCACATACAAACCCCACATGGCGCCGAGCATGCCGGGCAGCACGATCGCGAGCGCGAGCGCGATCAGTCGCGTCCTGATTCTCACGCCGTACCCGGGCAATGCATGGACTTGCGGACCATCGGCACCTTCGGTTGAAGAGCGGAGATGCCTCCCGTGGGAGCCGAGCGGCAGGCTTCGATTGTACCAGCGCACGCCCCGTTACCGGCGCGGGTACAGCCGTTGCTGAGAGCAGCTGACTATCGATAACGAGGGAGGACGTTTCAGATGGACGCAATAGACATGCTCGTGCGCCAGCACCGCGAAATGGAGCGCACGATGAAGCAGGTGCTCGAAGCGGGGGACGCGGAGGCCAAGTCGCTGTTCGCGCAGGTCGC
Organism: uncultured Streptomycetaceae bacterium; assembly: GCA_964621335.1. Classification (GTDB taxonomy): domain Bacteria; phylum Pseudomonadota; class Gammaproteobacteria; order Burkholderiales; family SG8-41; genus JAQGMV01. The sequence goes on along the minus strand of CAZULX010000073.1, from coordinate 355 downwards.
CGATCACCTGACGACGCACATCGAGTCGGAGGAAGAGGTGTTCTACCCGGCGGTCCGCGCCAAGCGCACCGAAGACATTCTGCTCGAATCGCTCGAAGAGCACCTGTCGCTGAAGCGCCTCCTCGCCGATCTCCTCGATCTCGAGCCGTCCGACAAGACCTTCGAGCCCAAGTTCAAGGTGCTGAAGGAGCAGGCCGAGCACCACCACAAGGAGGAAGAAGAGAACCTTTTCCCCAAGGTGAAGAAGCTGCTGGACGGTGGGCAGCGCGAAAAGCTGGGGGACGAGATGCTCGCCCTGCAGCAGCGCCTCCAGCGGCAGGGTGAGCCGCGCGAGGCCGTCGCCGAGCAGACCGAC
>CAZULX010000072.1:0-6712 GCA_964621335.1 uncultured Streptomycetaceae bacterium | reverse complement strand
AATCCTTCGTTTCGACGCTCCTCGTTTCGTCAACGCCGCCTGCTATATTAACGCGCTCTCGAGTCACACCTTCAGGAGACGGCTTTGAAAATCGGCGTTGCGGGAACGGGAAGAATGGGCGCCGCGATCGCGCAGCGCCTGCTGAACGCCGGGCATGAAGTCACGGTGTGGAACCGCACGCCCGCCAAAACGCAGCCGCTCGCCGAAGCCGGTGCGAAAGTCGCCGCGAGCCCGCGCGAGCTCGCCGGCGCCTGCGAGATCGTCATCACGATACTCACCGATGCCGCGGCGATCGAAGCGACTTTCGAGGGCGCATCGGGGCTCATCGCGGGCACGGTGAAAGATCAGCTCTTCATCGAGATGAGCACGGTGCGGCCGCACGTCGAGGAGGCGCTGGCCGCGAAATTGACAGCGCAAGGCGCGGCGCTCGTCGATTGTCCCGTCGGCGGCTCCACGGTACCGACGCGCGAGGGGAAGCTCATCGGTTTCGCGGGTGGAGACGCCGCCGACGTCGCGCGCGCGCGAGCGGTGCTCGACCAGCTCTGCCGGCGCGTCGAGCACGTCGGCGCGGTCGGCAGCGGCGCGCGCATGAAGCTCGCGATCAATCTGCCGCTGCTCGTGTACTGGCAGGCGCTCGGCGAAGCGTTGAGGCTGATCGAGCCGCTCGGCCTCGACCCGGCGCGCGTGATGGACATCCTGGCGGACACCTCGGGCGGCCCGAACGTGCTCAAGGTGCGCGGCGCGGCGCTCGCCGCGGCGCTGCAGGGGAAGGAAGTCGCGCCGGTGACTTTCGACGTCGATTCGATCCGCAAGGACCTGCGTACGATGATCGAGGAGGCACGCGCGCTCGGCTCGGGATTGCCGGTGACCGAGCGTGCGCTCCAATGCTTCGACGAGGCCGCCGGCGAAGGCCTGGGCTCCAAGGACAGCTCGACGCTGCCCGCGCGCTTCGCTCGCGGGGTCTAGAGGAGGGGTCCATGCAGCGGCCCGCGGCCGAGCGGCGCTTCTTCGTCCTGATCGCCCTGGTCGGCGGCCTCGCCATCCTGAGCTCGACGATGTCGAAGACGCCGGTGCTGCCGCTCTTTGCCGCGGATCTCGGTGCGAGCGCGCAGGAGATCGGCTGGATCGTCATCGCATCGACGCTCCCCGGGATACTGATCAGCTTCCCGGCCGGCGCAATCTCCGACTACCTCGGCAGGCGCCGCGTGATCATCGCGTCTCTCGTGGTGTTCGCGACCGCGCCTTTTCTGTACCTGGCGGTGACCACGAGCTGGGAGCTGATGGCGGTGCGCTTCTACCACGGTTTCGCGACGGCGATTTTCGGCACCGTCGCGACCGCGGCGATCGCCGCGCAGTTTCCGCAGCGCCGTGCCGCGATGTTGTCGACGTACTCGTCGGTCACCATCGTGGGGCGTTCGGTCGCGCCGTTCCTCGGCGGCTTCCTCATCTCGGTGGCGAGCTTCCAGTCGGTCTACGTCGCGTGCGCGGTAAGCGGCGTCATCGCGTTGGCCGTCGGATCGATGCTCCCCGCCGAGGCGCAGGTGCGCACCGGAGCCGCGAGCTTTCCCCGGTTCTTCGCGGCGTTGCGCGTGGTCCTTCAGAGTCGCGTGATCGTGCTGACGAGCCTGGTGGAGGCGGCCCAGTTTCTGGTGTTCGGCGCGGTCGAAGCGTTTCTCGCCCTGTATGCCGCGTCCGTCGGGATTCCCGCGTGGCAGATCGGTGTCATCCTCGGCGTGCAACTGCTCAGTGTCATCGTGGTGAAGCCGGTGATGGGCGCCCTGTCGGACCGCTGGGGGCGGCGCACCATCATCGTGCCGGGGCTATCGCTGGGGGTGGTCAGCGTCGCGCTGCTGCCGCTGGCGGATACGGTGGTGCCTCTGTCGGTCCTGAGCCTGCTTTTCGGCGTCGCTTTCGCCACCGTCACGTCGTCGACTTCCGCCCTGGTCGCCGACGCGACCCAGAACGGTCAGTTCGGCGCGTCGGTGGGGGTGCTCCGTACGATCATGGACGTGGGGCAGACGATAGGCCCGGTGCTGACCGGCTTTCTGGTCGGCACGTGGGGTTACGGCGTAGCGTTCCCGGCGCTCGCGTCGGTGCTCGCCGTAAGTGCCCTCGCCTTCGCGTTCATGGGCGCCGGAAGGGCGCGCGGCTGATCCCCTCTCTCAGTCGACCTTGAGCTTCGCCGCGCGCACCACCTCGCCCCAGTCCTTCATTTCCTTCGCGACGTACTTCTTGAACTCGGCCTGCGTGAACGTACCCACTTCGGCCGAATTGGTCGCAATGATGTTCTTCATACGCGGCTGCTGCACGGCTTTCGAGATTTCGGCGTGCAGCTTTGCGGTGATCTGCCGCGGTGTGCCGCCGGGTGCGAAGAACCCGGTGTTGCAGCCCATGTCGAAGCCGGGAATGACTTCCGCCACCGCCGGCGTATCGGGATAGAGCGGGGAGCGCTTGGGCGCAGTGACGCCGAGCAAAGTCAGGCGGCCCGACTTGATGTGCGGAATCGCGGCCGCGATGCACGCGAAGTACATGCCGGCTTCTCCCGACACGAGCGCCGCGGTCGCGGGGTTGCCGCCCTTGTAGGGCACGTGCAGCATGCTCACGCCGGTGTCGCGCTTGAAGCGCTCCGAGGTCAAATGGGTGATCGAGCCCGGTCCGGAGGAGGCGAAGGAGAATTGATCCGGCCGCGCCTTGGCGTACTTGATGAGCTCCGGAATCGATTTCACGCCGAGCTTGGGATTGACGACGAGCACCAGCGGCGAGCGCGCCACGAGAAATATGGGCTCGACGTCCTTCACCGGGTCGTACGGCAGCCTCGTATAGAGGCTCGCGCTGATCGCGTGGCTGGGCACGTCCGACATGAGCAGCGTATAGCCGTCCGGGTTGGCTTTAGCGACGATGCCTACGCCGACCGTGCCCGCGGCCCCCGGGCGGTTGTCGGGCACGATCTGCTGTCCCATCGATTCGGACAAGACCGCCGCCAGCGAGCGCGAGACGACATCGGTGATGCCGCCGGGAGGCCACGGTATGACCAGACGGATGGGCTTGGTCGGATAGGTCTGGGCGTGCAGTTGCGGCGACATCGACACGAAGGTCGCGGTGAGCAGCAGGCCTGCGGCATTGAGCATGGCTTTCATTCGTCCTCCTCCGGATTGTTGTAGCGCGCGAGGCCTGCGAGCGCGGCGGACCCGCACGAGCGATCGATGCTAGAAGGCCGCTATAGTGCTGTCAACACGCCCTGACCGCGCGCCGGTCGGCGCGATACGGTGGTCGTGCACTCCTATCCAGGGTGCGATGACTATAATCGAATGCGCCAATCGCTCGACGCCAGGGGAAACGCATGAAATTACTCGAAGGTAAAACGGTCGCGATGACGGGCGGCGGCGGTGGGCTGGGACGCTGCTACGGCCTCGCGATGGCGAAAGCGGGTGCGGCCGTCGCGGTGTGCGACATCGACGTCGAGGCCGCGCAGGCGACCGCCGATGCAATCGTCCAGGCGGGCGGCAAAGCGATCACGGTGCAGGCCGACGTCACCAAAGCGGCGGAGTTCGAGAAGCTTTTCGACCGAGCCGAGTCCGAGCTGGGTCCCCTCGACGTCCTGCTCAACATCGCCGGTATGTTTCCGCGCAGGACGATGTGGGAAATGTCGGAAGAGGAATGGGATGCCGTGATCACGCTCAACCTGAAAAGCGTCTTCCTCGGCTCGCGCGCAGCGATCCGCCGCATGCTCCCGCGCAAGCGCGGCATCGTGCTCTCCACGGCCTCGGGCACCGGCATCCGCGGACAGCCCAAAGGGTCGGCTTATTCAGCGTCCAAGGCCGGCATCATCGGCTTCACGCGCGCGGTCTCGCTCGAGCTCAAAGACACCGGCGTGCGCATCAACTGCTTCGGCCCCGGCGCGACCGACACGCCGCTCTGGCGCGTGGGAAAAAGCGAGGAAGACGTGAAAAAGCTGCTCGCCGCCGGCTACGTCTACCAGCCCGACGATTTCTCCAACGTGGTGGTGTTTCTCGCGAGCGAGATGTCGTGGCCGCTCAACGGCGAGTTCATCAGCCGCGACCTCCACCGGTAGAGAAAGCGGCGCTCAGCTTGCTGGCGCTGCCTCCTTCACGTACCGGGCGAGCCAGCGCTTATTGATGATCATGTTCTCCTGCCACGCCTGCTCGATTTCCGGAACGGTCGAGGCTTGCACCGCGTTCGACGCGAGCAGCGCGTCGCGCCACGCGGCGAGGTTGGGCAATTTCTCGATGATGCCGAGCGGGCGCAGCCGGTCCATGAACGTGTAGCGCTGGAGGAAAGGCGCGTAGGCGGCATCGACGAGCGAGAATTTCGGGCCGTTGAAGTAAGGTCCCGGGTTTCCGCGCTTGGCGAGCGCCTCGTCGAGCTTGCCGAAAGGCCCTGCGATCTTCGCGGCGCGCTCGGTGAATTCCTGCTCGGTGTTCGCGTACGCGGTCTGCGACACCGCGCTCGCGCAGGTGGTCACGAAATCGGTCCATGCGCGGTTCCGCGCGCGCGCGAGCGGGTCTTCGGGGTGCAGCCGGGGCTCCGCGGTCTCCTCGAGGTACTCCGCGATCGCGTTCGATTCGAACAGCGCGTCCTTGCCGTCGATCTGCAGCACCGGCACCTTGGAGTGCGGGGAAATCGCCAGGAACCACGCGGGCCGGTTGTCGCGGTCGATGTAGGTGATCTCGTAAGGGACGTTCTTGGCGCGCAGCACGATCGCGGCGCGCTGCACCCACGGGCAGGTCTTGAAGCTGCACAACATGTACTTCGAAGCCATGTAGTCCTCCGGTTCGGTGGCCGCGCCGGCGCGCTCGGACGGCGCGGCTGCGGGAGGTCGATGCTGGCATAGCCGCCCGTGCGCCGCAACGTCGCGCCCGGCGGTCCGCGCTTTGCTTTAAATCACCGGCCGAGTCCCCATATTCCCCCTTGTTGCGTGTATCCGGAGCTTGCCGGGAAACGCGCTTTTTGAGTCGATACATAGACATAGATGCGAAGCCGAGACCCCTCTTCCTGGATGTGGGCGGAAGCCTGCCACCTGCTCGAGCAGGCCGAGCGCATGCACAAACAGTTCTTCCGCCTGCGCTCGCCGCGAGGCGCGCGCACCGCGTGGGAGCCCCCGGTCAACGTCTTCGAGGACGAGGCGAGCTACGTCGTCATGGTCGCGCTGCCGGGCGTGCCGCCTTCGTCAGTGGAAGTGCTGCTCGATTCGAGCAGCATCGTGGTGCGCGCGAGCTGCGAAGTGCCTTTCGGCCCGCGCGCGCGGGAAATCCGGCGTCTCGAGATTCCCTACGGCTATTTCGAGCGGCGTATCCAGTTGCCGGCATTGCGTTTCGAAGTCGTGCAGCGGGAAGTGGTGAACGGCTGTCTGATACTCAATTTGCGCAAGGTGACCTGATCACATGAACAGCGAAGCGTACGACGACGTGGTGCGCGCCGATGCGGCTGCCGATGGCGGCGCGGCGCGTGAGGGTAGCGTGGCTGCGGCGGGCAGCGCGGTTGCCGAGGCGCCTGCGCGCGCCGACGAGCGCCCGCAGTCGCGGCCGCTCCCGGAGGACGCGCTCATCATCCTCCCGGTGCGCAATCTCGTGCTCTTTCCGGGCGTCATCCTGCCGATCACGATCGGCAGGCAGAAGTCGCGTGCGGCGGCGCAGGAAGCCGCTCGTCTCCAGCGTCCGCTCGGCGTGCTGCTCCAGACCAACCCCGAGATCGACGATCCGCGCGCGGAAGACATGCACTGGGTGGGGACCACTGCGAACATACTGCGCTACGTCACGGGCCCCGACGGCTCGCACCACCTCGTCGCGCAAGGCGAGGAGCGCTTTCGCGTGCTTCAGTTCCTCGGCGGCTACGATTTTCCCGTGGCGCGCGTCGAGCGCTTTCCGCAGCCCGAGGCGGCCGACACCGAGATCGAAGCCCGTGCGCTTTCGCTGAAGCAGCGCGCGATCGAGATCCTGCGCCTCCTGCCGCAGGTTCCCGACGAGATGGTGGCGGCGCTCCAGAACGTCGAAGGCGCACCGCAGCTCGCCGACCTCGTCGCGGGTCTGATGGACGCGTCGACCGCGGAGAAGCAGGCGCTCCTGGAGACGTTCGACCTCCGCGCACGCCTGGACATGTTGCTCGGGCATCTCGGGAAGCGCATGGAAGTGCTCAAGCTCTCGCGGGAGATCGACGAGCGCACGAAGGAGTCCATCGATTCGCACAATCGGGAGCACATGCTGCGCGAGCGCATGCGCGCGATCCAGAAAGAGCTCGGCGAAGACGAGGAGGGCGCCGCCGAGCTCGAAGAGCTCGCGAAGGCGATCGCTGAGGCCGGCATGCCGGAAGAAGTGGAGAAGCACGCGCGCAAGGAACTGAAGCGCCTCGAGCGCATGCCGGAGGCCGCAGGCGAGTATTCGATGGTGCGCACGTACCTCGAGTGGCTCACCGAGCTGCCGTGGAAACCCGCGGATTCGAAAGACATCGACATCGGGGAAGCGCGGCGCATCCTCGACGCGGACCACTACGGCCTGGAGAAAGTGAAGCGGCGCATCCTCGAGTATCTCGCGGTGAGGAAGTTGAACCCGACCGGGAAGAGCCCCATCCTGTGCTTCGTCGGTCCGCCCGGCGTGGGCAAGACTTCGCTCGGGCAGTCGATCGCGCGCGCGACGGGGCGCGAGTTCGTCCGCGTGAGCCTGGGCGGCGTCCACGACGAAGCCGAGATCCGCGGCCA
>CAZULX010000071.1:0-3541 GCA_964621335.1 uncultured Streptomycetaceae bacterium | reverse complement strand
CAACGCAAAGCGGTTCGCCGAAGGGGCCGCTTCGGCGACGGTCTCGACGAGCGTGTTCCACGCCTGGCAGTGCGGGCATTGCCCCTGCCACTTGAGCACCTGGCCGCCGCACTCGGTGCAGGCGTATAGCGTCTTGGCTTTAGCCATAAAGTTCTACGCCGCTCCTTCGCGCAGCGAAGGGCGCAACGGCGCGCTTATGCGGCTACCGCCGCTATATAAGATCACGCTATGGCTTTTCAATGATCCGGACACGCGGGGCGAGAGCGCACAGAAGCTCGTAGCCGACGGTTCCCGCAGCTTCCGCGACGTGCTCCACCGGATTACCCTCTCCCCACAGCACGACGCGGGTGCCGACGCGCGCCGCCTCCAGACCCGTCAGGTCGACGCTCAGCATGTCCATCGATACGCGGCCGAGCGTGCGGGTCAGTCTATCACCCACGAGCACGGGAGTGCCCGTCGGGGCGTGGCGCGGATAACCGTCTCCATAGCCGCACGCGACGATGCCCACACGCGTCGTGCCCTCGGCGGTGAATGCTCCGCCGTAACCGACCGTCTCGCCTCGCGTGAGCGTGCGCGACGCGATGATCTCGCTCGCAAGCGTCATCGCGGGCACGAGGCCGATTTCGTCGCCTGCGGTGCCCGGGAACGGCGAACAGCCATAGAGCATGATGCCGGGGCGTATCCAGTCGGCGTGCGATTCCGGGTAGCGCAGGATCGCCGCCGAATTCGCAAGGCTGCGGAGAAGACCGGTGCCGGCGGCCGCGGCCTCGAATACGGCGAGCTGCTCCGCGATGCCGCGCGGCTCGTCGGCGTGCGCGAAATGGGTCATGAGTATGATCGCGGCGACGCGCGGGTGCCTCCGCAATCGCTCGAGCGCCGCGGCGGCCTCGGCGGGCTGCAGTCCGAGCCGGTTCATTCCGGTGTTGACCTTGAGCATCACGTCGATCGGTGCGGCCGGAGGATGCCCTTCGAGCATCGCCAGCTGGTCGAGGCTGTGCACCACGGTGGTGAGACGATGCTCGGCGATCACCTCGAGCTCGCGCGGCTCGAAAAACCCTTCGAGAAGTGCGACGCGCTGCGAATAACCGGATTCGCGCAGCCGCACCGCGGCCTCGAGCTCGACGAGCGCATAACCGTCCGCGTCGCTGAGCGCCCGCGCCGCGCGCGCCAGGCCGTGGCCGTAGGCGTTGGCCTTGATGACCGCGAGCGCCCTGGAACCCGGCGCGCGGGCCCGCGCGAGCGCGAGGTTTTGCCGCAGCGCCGACAGATCGATGGTCGCGGATAAGGGACGCAACGGGTCGCTCACGCCGTGGCGGCGATCTCCCGCATCCTGCGCATGGCGAACTCCACGAACGCGGTGATCAGCCTCGAGCGGAAGCGCTCCTTCGGATGGACGAGGGACAGCGTGCGGATCAGACGCGGAGCGAGCGGGATCGCCAGCAGCGAGCCGAGCTCGAGCTCTTTCGCGATCGTTGCGCGCGACACCACCGCGATCGCGATGCCGGTCTCCACCACCCCCTTGATCGCTTCCGGGCTGCCGAGCTCCATCATCACGTCGAGATCGTCCGGCGCGACGCCGCATTGGACCAGATAGTTGTCGGTGAACTCGCGCGTGCCCGAGCCGACTTCTCTGCGCACCAGCGGCAGCGCGGCGACGTCCTGCGCGCGCACCGTTCGGCGCCTCGCCAGCGCATGGCCCGGCGCGCAGATCACGACCAGCTCGTCGTCGCAACACACCTGGCTCGTGAGCGTCGGCAGGTAGGACGGCGATTCTATGAGCCCGACGTCGAGGCTGTGATCGGCGACGCGGTTCACGATCGTCTCCGAATTCGCGACGGTCATGTGCGCCTGGACTTCCGGATGCCCCGCTTTGAACTCCCCCAGTATCTTGGGGAGGATGTATTCGGCGATCGTCGTGCTCGCTCCGAGCGAGAGCGGCCCGCCGACCGTGCCCGTCATGTCGGCGACGCGCGTCTCCATCTCCTCTGAGAGCGTGAGCACGCGCTCGGCATAGTCCATGACGAGGCGGCCCGCGGGCGTGAGCGCAATCCTGCCGTGGCTGCGGTCGAAGAGCCGCGTGTTGAAATGCTCTTCGAGCTGCTTCACCTGAAACGTCACCGCGGGCTGCGTCATGAAAAGCTGTTCCGCGGCTTTCGTGAAGGAGAGCTGCTTCGCCACGGTGTAGAAAACCTGCAGGCGCCTGTCGGCCATGTGCGCTGGAGCGGGGGAAATCGGCTAGTATTGAAACATAATCCTAACGTGGCGTCTCGATCCGCCGCCCTTCAGCACTCGATGCCCTTCGGTTTCTACATCATCATGGCGGCGCAGTTCTTCTCGTCGCTCGCCGACAACGCGCTCCTCGTCGCCGCCATCGCCCTGCTCATGCAGATGCACACGCCGGAGTGGATGACGCCGCTGCTCAAGTTCTTCTTCACCGTCTCTTACGTGCTGCTCGCGGCTTTCGTCGGCGCCTTCGCGGACTCGATGGCCAAAGGGCGCGTGATGTTCATCACCAATCTCGTGAAGATCGTGGGCTGCCTCGTAATGTTCTTCCACGAGTCCCTCGCGCTCACCGGAATGCAGGGCTATGTCATCGTGCTGATCGCCTACAGCATCGTCGGCATGGGGGCGGCGGCGTACTCGCCGGCCAAGTACGGGATCCTGACCGAATACCTGCCGCACCACCGGCTGGTCGTCGCCAACGGCTGGATCGAGGGGCTTACGGTCGCCTCGATCATCATCGGGACGGTGCTGGGCGGCGTGCTGGTGAGCGGAGTGGTCTCCTCCTGGCTGCTGAGTCTCGATTTTCCGATGATCGACACCGGCATCGACACCCCGCCTGAGGCCGCGATTGCGGTGATCGTGGCGTTCTACGTAATCGCCGCCGTCTTCAACCTCTACATACCGAACACCGGGGTGGATCACCGCGCACCCAGCCGCAACCCGTTCTTTCTGATTCGCGAGTTCGCCCACTGCGTGAAGCTGCTGTGGAGCGACAAGCTCGGCCAGATCTCGCTCGCGACGACCACGCTTTTCTGGGGCGCCGGCGCGACGCTGCAATTCATCGTTCTGAAATGGGCCGACGTGGCGCTGGGTTACACACTGTCGCAGGCGACGGTGCTCCAGGGCGTGTGCGCGATCGGCATCGCGGTGGGGTCGGTGCTCGCGGCGCGCTTCGTTCCGCTGCGGCGCGCGGTCGACGTGGTGCCGGTGGGCGTGGCGATGGGACTCATCGTGATCGCGATGAACTTCGCGCACACCGTCGCGGTGGCGATTCCGCTGATGATCCTGATCGGGGCGCTCGCGGGGTTTTTCGTCGTTCCGATGAACGCGCTGCTCCAGCACCGCGGGCACATCCTGATGGGTGCAGGACACTCGATCGCAGTGCAGAACTTCAACGAGAACCTGTCGATCCTCGCCATGCTGAGCACTTACGCACTGCTGATGTGGCTCGAGCTTTCGATCTATACGGTGATTGTGCTCTTCGGCCTTTTGGTGTCGCTCACCATGCTGGCGGTGAGGGCTCACCACCGGCGCAACG
>CAZULX010000070.1:0-5511 GCA_964621335.1 uncultured Streptomycetaceae bacterium | reverse complement strand
GCGTATTTGGAGCATCACTTTGAGCCTAAGCCGAACGACGATTTCAAGATGGAACCCGACTAAGACGCGTCGTTCAGGCGACGCGTATCCGGACTTTCAGTCCGAAACATCTAACCCACCAGCTTTAGCTGGTGGTTGTTGGGTTTCGCGGCCATGCCCGCTGCACTTCGCGTAACTGTTCCAACTCCGGCGCCGCTCGCACTGCTCTTGCTGATGGTGCTGTCATGGGGAGCGGCGTGCCGCGTTACCGCGGCGGAGGTCCCCACCCTTGCGGCGGCATCGGATCTCAAATTCGCAGTTGAGGAAATCGCTGCGCAGTATCGCGCCGCCGCCCGACGCGAAGTGAAGCTGGTCTTCGGTTCGTCCGGTAACTTCTACCGGCAGATTGGGCAAGGCGCGCCGTTTCAGATTTTCATGTCCGCGGATGAGAGTTTCGTGTTCAAGCTCGCTGAAGCCGGAAAAACTGAAGACCGCGGGCAGCTTTATGCCACCGGCCGTATCGTGCTCTTCGCCCCGCACGGCTCGAGAATTCGGATCGATCCGCAGCTCGCGGGTTTGAAAGCGGCGATCGCGGCAGGGCACGTCAGGCGATTCGCCATCGCGAATCCGGAGCACGCGCCGTACGGGCGCGCAGCCGAGGAGGCCTTGAGAAAGGCCGGCGTGTGGGATGCCGTGCGGCCGCGCCTCGTAATCGGCGAGAACGTCTCGCAGGCTGCGCAGTTCGCTTCGGGCGGCTCTGCGGACGGCGGCATATTCGCGTATTCGCTCGCGCTCTCGCCGCAGCTATCGAAGCTCGGGCGTTACGTGCTCATCCCCGAATCGCTCCACCAGCCTCTGCGCCAGCGCATGGCGCTCGTAAAAGGCGCGGGCGAGACCGCACGTGCGTTCTATCTTTACCTGCAGGAGCCTGCCGCACGCGCCGTATTCAGGCGCTACGGCTTTACCCTGCCCGACGAGCGATAGCGATCATGGATTGGGACGCGTTCGCCCTGTCGCTGCGCCTCGCCGGCTGGACGATCCTCGTGCTGCTTCCGATCGGCATCGTGCTCGGGCGCGTGCTCGCATGGCGGCGGTTTCGCGGCAAGGCATTGGTGGAGGCGATGTTGGCACTGCCGCTGGTGTTGCCGCCGACGGTGCTCGGCTATTACCTATTGGTCGCACTCGGTAACGCGTCACCGCTCGGCGAGCTTTACCAGAGCCTGACCGGCGGGCAGCTCGTTTTCAGTTTCAGCGGGCTGCTCGTCGCCTCGGTCGTGTTCAACCTGCCTTTTGCCATACAGCCGATGCAAAGGGCTTTCGAAGGAATCTCCCAGGAGGTGCGCGACGCCGCGGCATGCTGTGGTCTCACGCGCTGGCGCACGGTGTGGAGGATCGAGCTGCCGCTCGCGTGGCCGGGTATCGTCTCGGCGCTGGTCCTCACGTTCGCACACACGCTGGGGGAGTTCGGCGTGGTGCTGATGGTCGGGGGCAACATCCCCGGCGAGACGCGAACGATCGCGGTGTCGATTTACGACCGCGTGCAGGCGTTCGACGATGCCGGCGCAGCGATCATGTCAGCGACGCTTCTCGTCATCTGCCTCGTGGCGATCGGCGCGACGTATTTCAGCGCTTCGCGCATGGCGAGACGCGATCATGCCTGAGCGCGGCCTGCACGTGCGCCTCGTTCAGCGCACCCCGATTCCGCTCGAAGTGAGCCTGCAGTGCTATCCGGACGAAATGCTTGCGCTGGTGGGCCCGTCGGGAAGCGGGAAATCGACGGTGCTGCGCGCGATCGCGGGCCTCACGCGCGCCGCCGACGGCGAGATCTCGTGCAACGGCGTGCGCTGGTTCGATTCCGCTAAAGGGCTCGCGCTCTCTCCACGCGAGCGGCGCATCGGGTTCGTCTTCCAGCACTACGGGTTGTTTCCCCATCTGACCGCGCTCGGCAACGTCGCGGAGTCGCTGGTTGAGCTGCCGCGCGCGGAACGCCTCGCGCGCGCCCGCGACTGGTTGGCCCGCGTGCACCTCGACGGGCTCGAGGATCGTCTGCCGGGGCAGCTTTCCGGCGGACAGCAGCAGCGCGTGGCGGTGGCGCGCGCGCTTGCGCGCGAGCCCAACGTGCTCCTCCTCGACGAGCCTTTCGCCGCGGTCGACCGCGCCACCCGCGAGCGGCTGTATACCGAGCTCGCGCAATTGCGCAGCGAGCTCGCGATTCCGGCGGTGCTCGTGACTCACGACCTCGACGAGGCATCGACGCTCGCCGATTTCATGACGGTGCTTTATCAAGGCCGGACGCTGCAGACGGGTCCTCCGTACGACGTCGTCAGTCGCCCCGACACGGCGCAGGTCGCGCAGCTCGTCGGCATGAAGAACGTCTTCAGGGCAGGCGTGCTCGAGCACGACGCAGACGGCGGTGCCACGACGATCGAGTGGCGCGGGCGCACTCTGCGGGCGCCGCTGCAGACGCGATTTGCGGCGGGTATGCAAGTGACCTGGGGGATTTCACAGGGCCAGCTCGTCCTGCTCGGTAAAGCCGACGCCGACACGACCGATCACCCGAACGTGCTGCTGGGTGTGGTCGTGCAGCTGGTGCGCCTCGGCAGCAACGCCGCGATCGCGGTCGCGGTGGGCGGGACGGACCGGCCTCCGCTGTTCATGTCGGTTCCCCTGCACGTGGCGCAACAGTACGGAATAGCGGTGGGCTCGGACGTCACGGTTTCGCTCGTGCCCGAAGGGATACATCTCATGCCTTCGGACGCCAACACCAAGCCCGAGCGCGGTGAACGCCGTAGAATGCAACCCGCATCGGAGCTTGTCGCTTGATTCCCCCATGAAAATCTTCGGTTTCGCAGGTTATTCCGGCAGCGGCAAGACGACGCTGATCGAGCAGCTCATTCCGCTTCTCGTCGCGCGCGGCATCACGGTGTCGCTCATCAAGCACGCACATCACACCTTCGAGGTCGACCAGCCGGGCAAGGATTCCTTCCGCCACCGCAAGGCGGGATGCACCGAAGTGCTCGTCACGTCGTCGCGGCGCTGGGCGCTGATGCACGAGCTCGGGGGGGCCGCGGAACCGGCGCTTGCGGAGCACGTGAAGCGCATGTCGCCCTGCGATTTGCTGCTGGTGGAAGGCTTCAAGCGCGAGGCTATCCCCAAGCTCGAGGTCTATCGCGCCGAAGTCGGGGAACCCCTGATCCATCCGCACGATCAGAATGTGGTGGCGATCGCAAGCGATGCACGGGTGGACACGACGCTGCCGCAGCTGCAACTGAACGACCCGCCCGCGATCGCGGCTTTCATCCTCGAGCACACGGGTCTAAAGGCGACATAATCGCAACATGGTGACCGTTCTTTATTTCGCACGGCTCAAAGAGGCGCTGGGCACTGCGCGCGAGGAGCTGGCGCTGCCGCAAGGCGTCACCAGTCTCGGGGGCCTGCGGGCATCGCTCGCGGCGCGGGGAGACGCGTGGGCGCGCGAGCTCGCGCAGTCGAAAAGCATCAAGGCCGCGGTGAACCAGGACATGGCAGGGCCCGACACCCCGTTGAAGGATGGAGATGAAGTGGCGTTTTTTCCGCCGGTGACCGGGGGGTAGGTTGTTGCGGTGACGAGTGACGAGTGACGAATGACCCAGTGATCGTGACGGAGAGCCTGCGCGTGGCGGTAAGAATACAGACCGAAGACTTCGACCTCGGCGCGGAAACCGCGGCGCTGCGCCGCGGCAACCCGGCGATCGGCGCGATCGCGAGCTTCGTCGGCGTCGTGCGCGACGTGAACGAAGGCGATGCGGTCTCCGAGATGATCCTCGAGCACTATCCCGGCATGACCGAGAAATCGATCGAGGAGATCGTGCGCCAGGCGAGCGGACGCTGGAAAGTGCTCGACGCGCTCGTCATCCACCGCATCGGCGTTTTAAAGCCCACCGACCAGATCGTCCTCGTGATCGTGGCGAGCGCGCACCGCGGCGACGCATTCGCCGCGTGCGAGTTCATCATGGATTATCTGAAAACGCGCGCGCCGTTCTGGAAGAAGGAAAAGACCGCTGATGGCGCGCGCTGGGTCGATGCACGCGTCACCGACGATGCCGCCGCGGAGCGCTGGAAGTCGAACGCCGGCAATTCGTAGGTAGCGGGGCGGTCGGGGCATTGGTCACGCACCGCGCGGGGCGGTGCATCATCGATGCACCTACGTGTCGTCGCTCCTGCGATTCAACAACGCGCGCGCCTCGTCGATCGTCTCACTCGCGGTAAGCCCCGCGGGGCCGTGACCCTGTGCAACCAGCGCGTCGGCGGCTGCGCCGTGCAGGTAGACACCGGCAGCCAGTGCGCAATCCGCATCGGCCCCTTGCGCAAGGAGCGCAGCGAGTATCCCCGTCAGCACGTCCCCCATGCCCGCGCTCGCCATGCCCGGGTTGCCCGAGGTGTTGATCGCCCAGCGCCCGTCGGGCGCGGCGCAAATGCTGCCGGCGCCTTTCAGGACGACATGGCAGCGATGCGCCTCGGCGATCTTCAGCGCCGCGGCAACGCGGTCGCGCTGGACCTCTGCGGTGGAGATCCCAAGCACGCGCGCAGCTTCGGCAGGGTGCGGCGTGAGGAGGGCCGGCGCGGTGCGGGCGCTAAGCGCGCTACGGAGCTCGCCGACGGCGGCGAGAAGGTTGAGCGCGTCCGCGTCGAGCACGAGCGGCAAGTTCGAACCCAGTGCCTTCCGGAGCAGGGCGCCGGCTTCAGTCGATTGTCCGAGCCCCGGACCCACGGCGAGCGAGGTCAGGTGCTCCAGCCCCAGAACCTCGTCCGCCGTTCTCAGCATGAGCTCCGGTTGCTGATTGTCGACGGAGGGTGCGTTCTTATCGGCGAAACCCACGTAGACACGGCCTGCGCCCATCTTGAGCGCCGCGCGTCCGGCGAGGAGTGCGGCCCCCACCATGCCCGCCGCGCCGCCGAGGATCCCCACGCTGCCGTAGCTGCCTTTATGCGAATTGAGCGCGCGTCCGGGCAGCGCCAACCGGAGCGCGTCCGCGCCGATGATCGTTCCGCGCGGGGCGACAAGCGCCGCCGCATGGAGACCGAGCGCGGCAAGGTGCAGCGTGCCGCAGTGGTCGGGTCCATCGAGCGTAAGCAAACCAGGCTTCAATCCGATGAACGTGATCGTGTGCCCAGCGCGCACCGCGCAGCCCAGCACTCGACCCGAGTCGGATTCGAGACCGCTCGGAACATCCAGCGCCAGCACCGGGGTCTCGGAGGCATTGATCCACGACACGAGCCCGGCGTAACGGCCTTCGAGCGGGCGCTGCAAGCCGATGCCGAAAAGGCCGTCGATGATGAGCGCGCAATCGCGGTTGCGGGGGGCCTCTGCAACCACCTCGCCTCCGGCCGCCTGCCACGCGGCCAGCGCTGCCGCCGCGTCGTGCGAGAGTTTTTTCGCGTCTCCGGTGAACGTCACCGCGACGTCGAACCAGGCGCTTTTCAAATGACGCGCGACGACGAACGCATCGCCGCCGTTATTGCCGGGTCCGGCGAGGACGACGATGCGCTTTC
>CAZULX010000069.1:0-3134 GCA_964621335.1 uncultured Streptomycetaceae bacterium | reverse complement strand
GTCTATCACCTCGACCGCGGCTACGAGCGGATCGAGGAGAAGCTGTCCAGGCTGGGCGCTCGCATCGAACGCGTCCGGTAAAGGCACGCCGCTCCTTCGGCGAGAGCTCCGCTCTCGCTTCCGGGCGCGAAAGGCACGCTTATGCGGCTATCGCCGCTCCGATTGATCCGGTTCGAGTTCCAGGTCTTTTGCGTAGGGCTCCGAATGGTAGTGGAACGGCACCGGCCCGTCGGGTAGCGCGCGGATGAACTGGCTCACGAACGGATCGTCGGATTTCTTCACTTCCTCGGTCGAGCCCTGCGCGACGACGACGCCGTCGGCGATGAAATAGACGTAGTCGATCACTTCCAGCGCTTCGTGCGCGTCGTACGACACGACGATCGACGTGAGCCCCAGGGTATCGTTCAGCCGCCGGATGAGATTGCCCACCACGTTGCACGAGATCGGGTCGAGCCCTGCGAAAGGCTCGTCGTACATCATGAGCGTCGGGTCGAGCGCGATCGCGCGCGCGAGCCCGACGCGCCGCGACATGCCGCCCGAAAGCTCGGCGGGCATGAGCGAGGCGGCCCCGCGCAATCCTACCGCGTTCAGCTTCATCAGCACGAGATCGTTGATCATGTCCACGGGCAGGTCGGTTTTCTCGCGCATCTGGAACGCGACGTTCTCGAAGACGGAGAGGTCGGTGAAAAGCCCGCCCTGCTGGAACTGCATGCCCATCCGGCGCCGCAGGTCGAAAAGCTCGCCGCGGTCGAGGGCGTGCACGACTTTGCCGAGCACTCTCACTTCACCGCGCGCGGGCCGCAACTGCCCGCCGATCAGGCGCATGAGCGTCGTCTTGCCCGAGCCGCTCGCGCCCATGATCCCGACGATCCTGCCGCGGGGAATCGTGAGGTTCACGTTGCTGAAGATCTCGTGCGCGCCGTACGCAAACGCGAGATCCGTGATTTCAACGAGGTTTTCGGCTGCCATGGCAATACTTCGAAGATAGCGTAGGCGCAGTTTAGCCGCAGTGCTTTTGCGTTACAATTCAATCCTTTCTGCACTTTTCCCCAGTTTTTCGATGATCACGATCGCGCTCTCCCGGGGCCGCATCTTCGACGAGACCGTGCCGCTGCTCGCGGCCGCGGGCGTCGCGACGCGCGAAGACCCGGAGACTTCGCGCAAACTCATCCTGTCGACCAACAAGCGCGACGTGCGCGTGATCATCGTGCGCGCGACCGACGTGCCGACGTACGTGCAATATGGCGCGGCCGACTTAGGGGTAGCCGGCAAGGACGTGCTCGACGAGCACGGCGGGCACGGCCTCTATCAGCCGATCGACCTCAACATCGCGCGCTGCCGGATGATGGTCGCCGTCTCCGAGGACTACGATTACCAGGCGGCGGTGAAGCAGGGGGCGCGGCTCAAGGTCGCGACCAAGTACGTACAGACCGCCCGCGAGCACTTCGCCGCCAAAGGCATGCACGTCGACCTGATCAGGCTCTACGGCTCGATGGAGCTTGCGCCGCTGGTGGGCCTCGCCGATGCGATCGTGGACCTCGTGAGCACCGGCAACACGCTGAAAGCGAATGGCTTGCGCGCGGTCGAGGAGATCGCCTCGGTGTCCGCGAGGCTGATCGTCAACCAGGCATCGCTCAAGCTGAAGCGCGAGGCGGTGCAGCCGCTGCTCGATGCTTTCGCCCGCGCGGCAGTGCGATGAGACGGCTGCGCAGCGGTCAGGCCGATTTCGATGCGAGGCTTGCGGAGCTGCTCGCTTTCGAATCCGCCCAGGACCCGAAAGTGGACGAAATCACCGCGGCCATCCTTGCCGACGTGAAAGCGCGGGGTGACGCCGCCCTCCTCGAGCATACGCGCCGCCTGGACCGCGTCAGCGCCGAGCGCGCGAGCGATCTCGAAGTGAGCATGAGCGAGTGTAAAGACGCGCTGCGGACACTCCCTGCCGCCCAGCGCGATGCGCTTACCGCCGCCGCCGGGCGCGTGCGCGCTTACCACGAGCATCAGCGCGCCAAGTCGTGGAGCTTCACGGACGCCGAGGGCAACGAGCTCGGGCAGCAGGTGACGCCGCTCGATCGCGTCGGCGTCTACGTGCCCGGAGGCAAGGCGGCCTATCCTTCGTCGGTCGTGATGAACGTGGTTCCCGCAAAGGTCGCGGGCGTCGCCGAAGTGATCATGGCCGTGCCGACGCCGGGCGGCGAGCGCAATCCCCTCGTCCTGGCAGCGGCGGCGCTGTGCGGAGTGGACCGCGTCTTTGCGATGGGCGGGGCGCAAGCGATCGGCGCGCTCGCTTACGGCACCGCCACCGTCCCGGCGGTCGACAAGATCGTGGGGCCCGGCAACGCTTACGTGGCGGCGGCGAAGCGGCGCGTCTTCGGGGTCGTCGGCATCGACATGGTGGCGGGCCCGTCCGAGATCGTCGTCGTGGCGGACGCGCACAGCGATCCCGACTGGATCGCGATGGACCTGTTCTCGCAGGCGGAGCACGACGAGCTCGCGCAGGCGATACTCATCTCGCCGGACGGCGCGCTGCTCGAGGCGGTGGCGGCGAGCATCGAGCGGCAGCTTCCCGAGATGCCGCGCAGCGCCGTGATCGCCGCTTCGCTCGCCGGCCGTGGCGCGCTCATCGAAGTGCGCGATTTGATCGAAGCATGCGAGGTCGTGAATCGCATCGCGCCCGAGCATCTCGAGCTCGCGGTGGAAGACCCCGAGGCGCTGCTCCCGAAAATACGCCACGCCGGCGCTATCTTCCTCGGACGCTATGCCTCGGAGGCGCTCGGCGATTACTGCGCGGGCCCCAATCACGTGCTGCCGACGTCGCGCACCGCGCGCTTTTCCTCGCCGCTCGGCGTCTACGATTTCCAGAAGCGCTCGAGCGTGATCCGCATCTCGAAACAAGGTGCGGCGAAGCTCGGCGGAATCGCTTCGGAGCTCGCCCGGGGAGAGGGACTCCTTGCGCACGCGCGCTCGGCGGAATTGCGGATGAAGTGATGGCGACGCCCGATGAGATCATCCGGGACGAGATCCGAGCGCTTGCGGGTTACAACGTTCCCGACGCGTCCGGCATGTTGAAGCTCGATGCGATGGAGAATCCGTACCGGCTGCCCGAGGACCTGCGCGGCAGGATAGCCGACATCGTC
>CAZULX010000068.1:0-3735 GCA_964621335.1 uncultured Streptomycetaceae bacterium | reverse complement strand
GGGCCGCACCAACTCGATCAACGTGCAGAAAGTCCTGTGGTGCTGCGCCGAGCTGGGACTCGAGTACGAGCGCGTCGACGCCGGCATGGCGTTCGGCGTGAACGACACGCCCGAATACAGGGCGATGAACCCGAACGGCCTCGTGCCGACGATAGACGACGGCGGATTCATCCTGTGGGAGTCGCACGCGATCGTGAGATACCTCGCGCGCAAGCACGGCACCGGCACGCTGTGGCCGAATGACGCGCGGGCGGCGGCGGACGCGGACCGCTGGATGGAGTGGTACAGCACCACGCTCTGGCTCAACCTGCGGCCGATCTTCCATAACCTCGTGCGCACGCCGGTGGAGAAACGCAACATGGGCGAGGTCGAAGAAGCCCGCAAGAGGCTCGCGGCGAACTTCGCGATACTCGACAAGCACCTGGCCGGCCGCGATTACCTCGCGGGGCAGAGCTTCACCGTCGCCGACATTCCGATGGGGGTGGCCTCGTATCGCTGGTTCAACCTGCCGCTCGAGCGCCCGGCGATGGCGAACGTCGAGCGCTGGTACCAGCGGTTGTGCGGGCGGCCGGCGTTCAAGCAATACTGCATGCTGCCGCTTACTTGAGCGCTGCGCCGCGCAATTACCGCTATTACGAATTCGTAATGGCGGCTTTTGTGACGGTGCTGGTGTGCTCGAACCTGATCGGACCCGCCAAGATCGCGCAGTTCGACCTGCCGCTCGTCGGCCTGGTGACATTCGGCGCCGGCGTCCTGTTCTTCCCCATCTCCTACGTCTTCGGAGACATCCTCACCGAAGTCTACGGCTACGCGCGCGCGCGCCGCGTCATCTGGTGCGGTTTCGGCGCGCTCGCCTTCGCCTCGTTCATGGCGAGCGTCGTGGTCGCGCTGCCCCCCGCGCCTTTCTGGCAGCACCAGGGGGCGTACGAAATCGCATTCGGCTCGACCTGGCGCATCGTCGGCGCGTCGATGATCGCGTATTTCTGCGGCGAGTTCGTGAACTCCTTCGTGCTCGCGAAAATGAAAATCGCCACGCGGGGACGCTGGTTGTGGTCGCGCACGATCGGCTCCACGATCGCCGGCGAGGCAGTCGACTCGGCGCTCTTCTACCCGCTCGCGTTCTACGGCACGGGCATCATTCCGCACGACAAGCTGCCGATCGTCATGCTCGCGCAGTTCGTGATCAAGGTCGGTGTCGAAGTCGTGCTGACGCCGGTCACTTACGCGATCGTGGGCGCGCTCAAGCGCGCGGAGGGCGAGGATTACTACGACCGGGATACGCGCTTCACGCCGTTCACGCTGAAGGCGTGACCGGCGTCAATCACCCGACGGCGCCAGCCGGAATTCCAGTATCACGCTGTTCTTGGCGAGCGCCGCGGCGAGCCGCCGCTCCGCCCCGGAGTCACGGGTGCTCAGCACCATCTGGTATTCGGTGAAACCCGACTCGACGCTCACGCGATAACTGAAATCGGACGCTTTCAGGCCGTGCTCGGCCACGAAATCGCGATACTCCATCTCGGGGATGCCGTGGTTCAGCGGGAAGCGCACCGTGTGCAGCATGTAGCCGATCGCGGGCATGCGGTTCTCTATCCAGCGGAACATCGACAGCGCGCCGAGCGTGAGTATGGTGGCGACCACGACCGGAAAATAAAATCCCACCCCGGCAAGTATGCCGATCGCCGCCGTGATCCAGATCGAGGCGGCGGTGGTGAGGCCGCGCACCGAGGCCCCCTCCTTCACGATCACGCCTGCGCCGAGGAAACCGATGCCGGTCATGATGCCCTGCGCCATGCGCGTCGGGTCGATGCGCACGATGTCGGAGCTCACGTTGAACCATATGCCCTGGTAGACCGTGAGCACCATGAGCAGCGCGGAGGCGATGCACACCAGCGTGTGAGTGCGAAACCCCGCCGGGCGTCCCTGGTAGCTGCGCTCGTAGCCGATCAGTGCGCCCGCGAGTGTGGCGACGGAGAGGTGAACGACGATGCCGATGTATTCGCTGGAGAGCATGCCCGGATGCTAGCAGCATCATCCCTTCACGCACAGCACCTGTTTCAGGGTATGCACGACCTCGACCAGGTCGCTCTGGTTCGCCATCACTTCGTCGATGGGTTTGTAGGCCGCGGGAATCTCGTCGACGACGCCGCTGTCCTTGCGGCAGATGATGCCGGCGGTCTGCTCCACGAGATCGGCCGGGGTGTAGCGCTTTTGCGCGGCCGAACGGCTCATGCGCCGGCCCGCGCCGTGCGCGCACGACTCGAAGCTTTCGGCCGAGCCGCGTCCGCGCACGATGTAGGACTTCGCGCCCATGCTCCCGGGGATGATGCCGAGCTCGCCTTTGCCGGCGCGTATCGCGCCTTTGCGAGTGACCCACACGTCCTCGCCGTAGTGGTGCTCGCGCTCGACGTAGTTGTGGTGACAGTTCACCGCTTCCGTCGTCACCTCGAACGACGGCAAATGCCTGCGCAGCGCCGCGAGCACGATGTCCATCATCGCGGCGCGGTTGGCCGCCGCGTACTCCTGCGCCCAGTGCACCGCGCGCACGTACTCGTCGAAGTGCCGGGTGCCTTCGCGGAAATACGCGAGATCGCGGTCGGGCAGATTGGCGACCTGCCCTTCCATGTCGCGGCGCGCGAGCTCGATGAAATAGGTGCCGATCGCGTTGCCGATGCCGCGGCTTCCGGAATGCAGCATCACCCACACGCGGTCGGCTTCGTCGATGCACACCTCGATGAAATGGTTGCCGCCGCCGAGCGTGCCCATCTGCTGCGCCCAGTTCTGCGTGCGCTTGTAGCGTTTTTCGAGTTGCGGGTGATCTTCGGTGATCGCTTTCAGCTCGCGTCGGAAAGGCGCCGCGGCGTGCGCGGGCCCGCGGCCTTCCTTGTGCTGATCGCGGCCCACCGGCACGTCGCGCGAGATCTGGTCGTACACGCGCTTCAGACTCTTCCCGTCGAGCTGGTCGGCGCTGAGCGAAGTGCGCGCGGCTATCATCCCGCAGCCGATATCGACCCCCACGGCGGCCGGAATCACCGCGCGCTTCGTCGCGATGACGCTGCCGACCGTCGCACCGATCCCCGCGTGCACGTCGGGCATCGCCGCCACGTGATGGTGGATGATCGGCAGCCTGGATAGATTGACGAGTTGCTGGCGCGCGCCCGCCTCGAGGTCATCGGTGTAGACCTTCACCGGAACCGCGCCCTGCTCTATGGTTTCCCTGACCGGCATGTGACTTCAGGGGCAGCAATCGTGCCCGACGACGGTGCGCTGCCAGATCACCCTGCGGGATGGCGCGTCAGGGTGCCGGAGCGAAGGCGAGCGATGTGCCACGGGGCAGCTCTCCGCGGTAGACGCGCGTGGCGACCGAGAGTAGTCTCGAGCTCACGACGAGGCCGGCCTGCTCAGCCTTGTTGAGTGCGATCTCGAAGCGCACCCGCTGGTCGATTACCACGAAGTTGATCATGGCGCCCTGCGGTATCGCGTCCTCCGTCTCGCTGACCACCAGAACGGGACGTCCGGCGACGGCGGCCACGTGCTGCGCCAGCCGCGCCCTTTCCGCCGCGCCGACGAACAGGATGTGTACCCCCGCGGCCTCCTCGCCGCTTTTCAACGCGCGCACGGCCACCGGCCGTCCGGTCGCAGCCCGGACCGCGGCGAACTGCTGGAGGCCTTCCAGCACCAGATTGGCATTGATGACGCCGATCACGAGCGCGCCGTCGGTTTTCTGGAAAGTCTCGG
>CAZULX010000067.1:0-2828 GCA_964621335.1 uncultured Streptomycetaceae bacterium | reverse complement strand
TCACACCGCGAGCTGCGTCCTCAATTCGACGACGCGGTCCGGAGGCAGGCGGAGATAATCCGCGACCGTGGGCGAATTCTCGAGCATCCAGATGAAGAGCTTGCGCCGCAGGCCGAACCCTTTCGGCCGGCTCACCGAGACGATCTCGCCTTTGCTCGTGAAAAAGGACGCGGTATCCGGATCGATGTGCAGTCCGCGCCGCGCCGCGAGCTCCAGGATTTTTCCGATGTCGGCATTTTCGCGAAAGCCGAAACACGCGATGAGGCGCCACGTGCCGTCGTCGAGGCGCTCCATGTCGAGTCGCTCCGCATCTTCGACGTAAGCGGTATCGGCGAACTCCACCGTGAGAAATATGGTCCGCTCGTGCATCACCATGTTGTGCTTCAGGTTGTGAAGGAACGCGCTGGGATAGCCGGTGCGTCGCGAGCTGAAAAAAACGCCGGTGCGCGGGATGCGAACCGCCGATGCGAGCCCGGCGCGCACGTTTTCGGGGCGCCCTTCCGGCTGCACCGCGCGCTTGGCCTGCAGGAGCTCCACGCCTTTGCGCCAGGTAGTGAGCACGGTAAAGATCGCGATCGCCAGCACGAGCGGAACCCAGCCGCCGCCGGCAATCTTGCCGAAGTTGGATAAAAGGAACGTCGCCTCGATCGCGAAAAAGACCGCAATCGCGAGGAGCACGCCGTATCGCGTGCGGCCGGTCCCCGAGACGACGACGATGGCGAGCAGTACCGAGCTGATGATCATTTCGCCGTTGACGGCGATGCCGTATGCGCCCGCGAGCGCGCTCGACGAGCCGAAGCCGAACACGAGCGACAGCACGCCGAGGAGCATCAGCCAGTTAACCACCGGAACGTAAATCTGGCCGCGCGCGGTGTCGGAAGTATGAACGACGCGCAGCCGCGGTAGAAAATTGAGGCGCGAAGCCTGCTGCGTGACCGAATACGCCGCCGAGATCGTCGCCTGCGAAGCGATGAGGGCCGCGCACGTGGAGAGGATCACCATCGGCACGAGCAGCGGCTCCGGCGCGAGCAGGTAGAAGGGGTTCTTCACGGCTTCCGGGTTGCGAAGCACGAGCGCGCCCTGGCCGAAATAATTGATCATGAGAGACGGGAAGACGAGCGCGTACCAGGCGATGCGCACGGGGACTTTGCCGAAATGCCCCATGTCCGCATAGAGCGCCTCGGCGCCCGTGAGGCACAGGAACACGGCGGCCAGCGCCACCATGGCGAGCACCGGATGCGCGGAGGCGAAATCCACGGCATACACCGGGTTCAAAGCCGCGACGATTCCCGGGGTCTCGACGATGCTGCTCATCCCGAGCGCGGCGAGCGCCAGGAACCACAGCACCATCAATGGGCCGAACAAGCGCCCCATGCGAGGGGTGCCGCCGCGCTGCACCAGGAAGAGCCCGACGAGCACGGCCACCGCGATCGGTGTGATGGAGTCCTCATAGCCCGGAGCCGCCACCGACAGGCCTTCGACCGCCGCCAGCACCGAAATCGCCGGCGTGATGATCGCGTCGCCGAAGAAAAGCGATCCGGCCAGCGCGCCGAGAATGACCACCGCCCCCTGGACGCGGATGCGCTCCCGCGCCGAGCGCATCGCGAAGGTGAGCAGCGCGAGCACGCCGCCTTCGCCGCGATGGTCGTAACGCAGCATGAAAGTCACGTACTTGAGCGAGACGATGAGGGTGATAGCCCAGAACATCATGGAAAGCACCGCATAGACGTTCTGCTGCGTCGGCAACAGCGCATCGGCGCCCGCGAACGCCTGCTTGAAGGCGTAAAGAGGGCTGGTGCCGATATCGCCATAGACGACGCCCAGCGCGGCGAGCGCGAGACCGGTGGTCTTACGCAAGGGAATATCCGTCCATCGAGATGCTTCGTGACGAGGCCGAGGCGCATAATAACTTAATGAAAATCTCGCGCAGGCGCATTCTCCTCGGGACCGGTGCGGCGGCGCTCGCCGGCGCGGCCGGCTGGGGCGCATGGCGCCACCTGGCGGTTCCGAAAGAGCCGACCGCCCTACGCCTGCCGCCCGACCCCCTTTTTCCCAATCGGCTCAGGGTGCCCGGTAACGACGGGCTGCACGGCATATTCGACGTCGGCCGCTCGTTCACGATCGTAAGCACGCCGGTGCAGCAGGAGATCCTTCCGGGCAAGCGCACCACCATGCTCGGCTACGCGGTCGACGACGGCGGGCTCACGCTGGTGAACCCGGTGCTGCGCATGGAAGCCGGGACGAACGTGCGCGTACGCTACTGGAATGCGCTGGACGAGACCAGCATCGTGCACTGGCACGGTCTCAAGGTGGACACCAACAACGACGGGCACCCGCACTACGCCGTCGGCTCGGGCGAGACCTACGACTACCAGTTCACCGTGTCGAACCGCGCCGGGACCTACTGGTATCACCCGCACCCGCACCACCTCGCGGGCAAACAGGCGTATCTGGGACTTGCCGGGCTGCTGCTCGTCGAAGACGCCGAAGAGCGCGCACTTGAGCGCGCGCTCGATCTGAAGCTCGGCGAGAGCGACATTCCGCTCCTCATCCAGGACAAGCGTTTCGCCGAGGATGGGTCGTTCAAGTACACGCCCGGCGCGCACGAGAATTTTCTGGGCTATTGCGGCGACCGCGTGCTGGTCAATCTCACGCCTTCCCCGTGCTTCGACTGCGCGTCGCGGCTCTATCGCTTCCGCCTCGTCAACGGGTCGAACGCGCGCATCTACCGCCTCGCTTTCATGCACGGGGAGCAGCAGCTCGGGTTCCAGGTGATCGGCGCCGACGGCGGCCTGCTGGACGAGGCGGTCACGGCGAACGAGCTTTTT
>CAZULX010000066.1:0-6796 GCA_964621335.1 uncultured Streptomycetaceae bacterium | reverse complement strand
CGGCAATCACCGACTGGGTCAGAGGCCATGCGACGTTCTCGGTAAACCATGCGGGCGAGCAGCTCCAGGGCAAGGCTACGCGCGTGGCGGCGGGCAATCCGGGCTTCGGTCGCGTGCATCGACAGGGTTACGGTGACGGTCGCATGCCGAGCGGCCAGCGCGGGATCGCGAGCGCGACGGGCTCCCGCGGCACCTCCGTCAACGGCGAGTACGCGCTCGCCGATACCAACCGCGGCACCGGCGCTTGCATATTCTCGAATGGGGCGACGTACCAGCGGTACTTCGGCAGCTAAAAGACCCCCGGAAAAGACCAAGGCCGGCTCCGTAAGGGGCCGGCCTTTTTTGTCTCGTCTTCCCCCGCGATTCAGCAGGTCTATCCCGTCACCCCGCCGCTTTACGGGCGCGCGGGGGTGCTTTCGCCTTGGCGCTCTTGGCGGGCTTCGCGGGCATTTTTGCCGCCGCGCGAGGCGCGAACTCGAAACCGACCTTGCCGTCCGGGCCCTTCACCAGAAACGCAGAGAAAGGCCGGCCTTTCTTCGAGATGAAGCGGTGCAGGAGGTCGGTTCTACCTTCGGTGAGAAGCTTCCTCATCTGCTCGGCCTCGATCGGTCGCTGCAGGATGATCTGACCCGAACGGAAATCGCACGCGCGCGGGCTCGCGAGCGCGCCTTCGCAGACGTAAGCCATGCCGTGCGCGTAAATGTTCCGGCCGCACTTGGGACACGGCCCCAGCGGCTCCTGGCCCGAGAAATCCACGGGATCGCCGTCGCCCTCGCCTTGCTGCTGGCCGAAATCGAACTCGACTTTGTATTCGGGCGTGAGCTTGATGATCGCCGCGAAAGGCTTGCCCAGGCGGCTGCGAAAACCCTGCAGCGGCCCGATCTGGCGCTTCTCGACGAGCTCCTCGATTTCCGCAGGCTCGAACTGGCGCCCCGAGAGGATGCGCCACAGCGCGAAATCGCACTTCTGGCACTGGAATTTCTTGTAGTTCTCTTTCACGACGCCGCCGCACTTGGGACACGGCGTCTTCAGCGTCACGTAATCACCCGGCACGGTGTCGCTCTCGTGGGCTTTGGTGCGCTCGACGATATGCCGTGTCATTTCCGCGATGCCCTGCATGAATTGCGGTCGCGAAAGCTTGCCGTGCTCCATCTCCTTCAGCCGGTATTCCCATTCGCCGGTGAGCTCGGGCGAGATGAGCTCCGGGATCTCGAGGCCGCGCAAAAGGGTGAAGAGCGAGAACGCTTTCGGCGTCGGCTGCAGCTCGCGCTGGTTGCGCAGGACGTACTCTTCGGCGATGAGCTTCTCGATCACCACCGCGCGCGTGGCGGGCGTGCCGAGCCCCCGCTCTTTCATCGCATCGCGAAGCTCCTCGTCCTCGACCAGCTTGCCGGCCCCTTCCATGGCCGTCAGCAGCGTCGCCTCGGTGAATCGCGCCGGCGGCTTGGTTTGCGTCGCCACCACGTTGACTTCACGGGCGAGCGCCTTTTCGCCCTCGGCCACCGGGACGAGATTGGCTTCGTCGTCCTCCTGCACTTCCTTGCCGTGGACTTCGAGCCAGCCCGCCTGCTTCAGCACCTTGCCGTCGCTTCTGAAAGCTTCGCCGGCGACTCGCGTGATGCGCGTTGTCACCTGGTATTCGGCCGGGGGGTAGAACACGGAGAGAAAGCGCCTGACGACAAGGTCGTAGAGCTTGGTTTCGGCTTCGTTCAGGTGCTTGGGCGCAAGCGCGGTCGGGATGATCGCGAAGTGGTCCGAGATCTTGGCGTTGTTGAATATGCGCTTGTTGGGTTTGACCCACTGCTGCTTCAGGATCTTCGCCGCATAGGGCGCGTACGGATGCTCCACGCTTTTCTTGCCGCTTGCGCCGGTCAGCGATTCCAGGGCTTCCTTCACCGTGTCCAGATAGTCCTCGGGAAGCGCGCGCGAGTCGGTCCGGGGGTACGTGAGCACCTTGTGCTTTTCGTAGAGGGCCTGCGCAACCGATAGCGTCATGCGCGCCGAGAAACCGAAACGCCCGTTGGCGGCGCGCTGCAGGCTCGTCAAATCGAAGAGCAGCGGAGAGGCCTGGCTCGTCGGCTTGCTCTCTTCGCTGACCTCGCCCGGCTTGCCGTCGCAGCGCTCGCGGATGGACAGCGCGAGCTTCTCGCCCCAGATGCGCTCCGGGCGCAGATCGCTGTCTTCCTCACGCGTGTCTTTGGAAAATTTCTCGTCGAACCAGCGGCCGGCGTATTCGCCTGCAGCGACCGCGAATTTACCGTGGACTTCCCAGTAATCGCGCGACACGAACCGTTTTATCTTCTCTTCACGCTCGACCAAAATCGCGAGCGTGGGTGTCTGCACGCGGCCCACCGGCGTCTTGTGAAAACCGCCGCTCTTCGAATTGAAAGCGGTCAGTGCCCGCGTGCCGTTGATGCCGACGAGCCAGTCCGATTCCGAGCGGCACGTTGCCGCATCGGCGAGCGGCAGCAGCTCCTTGTCGTCGCGCAGGCGCTCGAAGCCATCGCGGATCGCAGCCGGCGTCATCGACTGCAGCCACAGCCGCTGTATGGGCTTCATCACTTTCGCATGGCGCATGATGTAGCGGAAAATGAGCTCGCCTTCGCGCCCCGCGTCACACGCGTTGATGACGCCGTCGATGTCCTTGCGTTTGAGGAGCTTCGTCAGCAGCTTCAGCCGCGGCTCGCTCTTCTCGATCGGTTTCAAGTCGAAGTGCGGCGGAATGACCGGCAGGTGCGCGAATGACCACTTGCCGCGCTTCACCTCGTAGTCGTCGGGCGGAATGAGCTCGAGCAGATGGCCCACGGCGGACGAAACGACGTGATCCTCGCTTTCGAAGTAATCGTCGTGGCGCTTGAAACCGCCGAGCACGCGAGCGATGTCGCCGGCGACGGACGGTTTTTCAGCGATGATGAGTTTCTTTGCCATTGACACCTGGAATGGAAGGAACGCGCGCGTGTGTGTAGCCGTCGGCGCGGTGGGAAGCCCGGTCAAAAGAGCGGCAGATAATAAGAACAAACCCCGGGCAGCGCAAGCAATCGGCCAAATAGCTGGGCGTCTGGCATGCGTTTCTTCACGAGCGAAAGCAATTCGCACGCCGTGGCGCGCGCGAGGGCATCAGCGCGCGCGCTGATAGCGCCCGCCCGGCAGCGCCTCGACCAGCCCATCGATCTCCCACTGCGTGAGCAGCGCGGCCAGCGTGGCGGCGCCCACGCCGGTGCGCGCGGCGAGGGTGTCGAAGTCGCAGGGCTCGTAGCCGAGTTGCGCCAGGATGCGATCGGTCGTTTCTTCGCGCGCTATTGCGGGCGCAGCGCGTGCGAGGCCGGGGAGCTTGAGCTCGTCCAGGATGTCTTGCGCGTTCTCGGCGAGCTTCGCCCCCTGCTTGATCAGGCTGTGGCAGCCTTTGGTGAGCGGGGAATGAATCGACCCGGGCATGGCGAAAACGTCCTTGCCCTGCTCGTTCGCAAGGCGCGCGGTGATGAGCGAGCCGCTGGACAGCGCCGCTTCGACGACCAGGCAGCCGCAGGCGAGTCCGCTGATGATCCGGTTGCGCCGGGGGAAGTTGGCTGCGATCGGCGTGGTGCCGAGCGGGAACTCGGAGACGATACAACCGCCGCGGGCGAGCTCGTGGGCGAGATCGCGGTTGCGGGCGGGATAGACGATATCGAGTCCGGTACCGACGACTGCAACGCTGGCGGATGCGCCGGCCATTCCGCCGCGGTGCGCCGCCGCGTCGATCCCGAGCGCAAGTCCGCTCACGATCGTAAGCCCGGCGTCCGACAGCGCACGCCCGAAGCTTTCGGCGTGCGCAATGCCCTGCTGGGTCGCATTGCGGCTGCCGACGATCGCAAAGGCTGGCGCATTCAGGAGCTCGAGGCGGCCCATTGCATAGAGCAATAGCGGCGGGTCGGGCGCATTCAGCAGAGATTGCGGGTAGTCGGGGTCGCCGAGCGTGACGACGTGGTTGCCGGGTTCGGCCAGCCACTCCTCGACGCGCTCGAGGAGCCCGCGCGGGGTCGGCGTGAAGATCGCTCGCGCCGCGCGCTCGTGAACCAGCGGCGCGAGCTCCGCGCGCGTGGCGGCGAGAATTTCCTGTGGGCCTCCGAAGGCGATAAGGAGTTGCCGGAAAGCTTCGTTGCTCAAGCCCGGCGCGAAGCTCAACCGCAGCCAGGCCTCGAGGTCGGGGTCGAGCGCCATCGGTGCGGCGGCGTGCGGGTACCTCGCGACTAGGGCGCCACGCGCTACGGATTCGAGATGATGTCGGACACGGCCACCGGACGCGAGGCCTGCATCACGAGGCCGAAGGAGGCGCGGTCGAACGCGCGGAAGATCATGACGAGACCGTAGCGCTCGGCGGGAAGCTGCGCGAAGTCCGATTCGCGCACGGGCGGCGCTCCCTTGAAGAGCGGACTGCCGCGCGCCGGGAGGTCGGCAGGGTAATAGGGAATGCGCTTGTCATCGCCGCTCGGTCCCTGGCGGCCGAACAGCGGCTCGGTGCGCTCCGCGTAGCGCGCGCTGCGCTGGTCGCGAAAGAGTGCGAGTACGTGGCCGACTTCCAGGCCGTCGCGGGTTCCTTTCGAAAGCGTCACGATCGACAGCGGCCCGGTCTCCCACAAGCCGCCGTAAGTCGAAATGATGCGACCGCGCACCGGGTTCTGCGGCGCGTGCGGCACGTACGCGAAAATCGGGCTGTCCCGCGGTACCCGGACGAGCCGGTCGCCGCGATAGACTTCCTGCACCGCCTTGGTGACCTCCACCGTGCTCAGCTCGCCGCGCCGGCGCATTTCGGCCTCGCCGAGGTAGACGGCGATGTAGCCGAGCAACTCCTTGGATTCGGGATCGACGAGGGGGTCGCCGCGGCGGAAGAGCTGCCAGCGCGTCTCGGTGGTATGGGCAACGCCGCGCACGTAGGCGACCGCGCCCGGTCCGAGCGCGACGCGGTCCTCCTGGGTGGCGACGATCTCGGGCGCGGCGTTGAGCTCGGTCGCGCTCACGACCATGGGTTTCGACAGAAACGGATCGATGACCGAAGGCGCGATCGTCTGGATGGCGTCGGCGTCGCGCGGCTCGATGCGCACTCTCGGCCCGACTTTGGCCTGCTCCAGACGCATCGTGACCTGCCCACCCGAGCGGTCGAGCACCAGGGTATCTCCGGGGTAGATGCGGTGCGGGTTGCGGACCTGGTCCCGGTTCATCTTCCACAGCTCGGGCCAGCGCCAGGGATCGCTCAGAAAGCGGGTTGCGATGCCCCAAAGCGTGTCGCCGGGAACCACTGTGTAGCGATCGGGCGCGTCGGGGCGCAATTGCGGGTTCGACGTCGCGGCTATCGTCACGATCGCGAAAGACAGCATAAAAATCAGCGATATAATTGCTTTTTTCATTGCCCACCCCAATTTACGCCACACGTGTCTCTCACCCTCGGAGAGGTCGGGCCGCAATCTAACGTAGTGGATTAAATTCTGCATTTAGCTGCTTAAACTGGCAAGTTTTTTATGGCTTTGCTGCCCATTCTGCACTATCCCGATCCGCGCCTGCACAAGGCGGCCTCGCCCGTGGCCCGGGTCGATGACCGTATTCGCCGGTTAATCAACGACATGGCCGAGACGATG
The DNA here is from genome assembly GCA_964621335.1 of uncultured Streptomycetaceae bacterium. GTDB lineage: Bacteria > Pseudomonadota > Gammaproteobacteria > Burkholderiales > SG8-41 > JAQGMV01. The sequence goes on along the minus strand of CAZULX010000066.1, from coordinate 1,187 downwards.
TACGCAGCCCCGGGAATCGGCCTGGCGGCCACGCAGGTCGACGTGCACGAGCGCGTCCTGATCATCGACATCTCGGATACGCGCGACGAGTTGCACGCGTTCGTGAATCCCGTGATCGTGGAGGCGAGCGGAGAGGCCGAAACCGAAGAAGGGTGCCTTTCGGTGCCCGGGATCTATGAGAAGGTCACGCGCGCGGAACGCGTCAAAGTGCAAGCGCTGAATACCCAGGGACAACCGTTCACACTCGAGGCCGAAGGCCTGCTCGCCGTATGTATACAGCATGAGATCGACCATCTGGAAGGCAAAGTCTTCGTCGATTATCTCTCGCGCCTGAAACAGAAGCGCATCGCCGCGAAACTGTTGAAGCAGAGCCGCACGGCGATGTAGCTTTCGACGGCGCGCCCTCGCGCGGCATCCGTCGGCCCCTCTCATGAGAATAATTTTCGCGGGCACGCCCGACTTCGCCGCCGCAGCGCTCGCCGCCCTACGCGCCGCGGGTCATGAGATCGCGCTGGTGATGACCCAGCCCGACAGGCCGGCAGGACGGGGGCTCAAGCCGGCGCTTTCGGCGGTGAAACGCCTCGCGCAAGACCTCGGCCTGACGCTCGCGCAGCCGCGAACACTCAGGGAGCCCGGCATTCTCGATGCCCTCGCCGCGCACGCTGCGGACGCGATGGTGGTGGCGGCATACGGCCTCATCCTGCCCCCTGAAGTGTTGAGCCTGCCGCGCCTCGGATGCCTGAACATTCACGCGTCGATACTGCCGCGCTGGCGCGGCGCGGCGCCCATACAGCGGGCGATCCTCGCAGGCGATCGCGAAACGGGCATCAGCATCATGCAGATGGACGAAGGGCTGGACACCGGGCCGGTGCTCCTGCGCGAAGCGATACCGATCGCCCCGACCGATACCGCGGGCACCCTCCACGACCGGCTTGCCGCGCTCGGCGCGCGATCGATCGTGGAGGCGCTCGCGCGGCCGCGGAAAGCCGAGCCGCAGGATGCGGCGCGCGCGACCTACGCCGCGAAGATCGACAAGCGTGAGGCGCGCATCGACTGGCGCGAGCCGGCGCCGACGAACGCGCGCAAGGTGCGCGCTTTCGACCCGGTGCCCGGCGCGAGCACGAACCTGCGGAATGTGCCGCTCAAGATCTGGCGCGCCACCGAAATCCCGGACGCGACGGGCGAGC
>CAZULX010000065.1:0-13294 GCA_964621335.1 uncultured Streptomycetaceae bacterium | reverse complement strand
GCGCCCGCGTTGGTCGTCATGATGATGGCGACGTTACGGAAGTCGGCCTTGCGCCCGTTGTTGTCGGTGAGCGTCCCATGGTCCATGACCTGCAGCAGGATGTTGAATACGTCCGGATGCGCTTTCTCGATCTCGTCCAGCAGCAGCACCGAGTACGGGTGTTTGGTGATCTGCTCGGTGAGGAGCCCGCCCTGATCGAAGCCGACGTAGCCGGGAGGCGCGCCGATGAGACGCGATACCGCGTGCCGCTCCATGTACTCCGACATGTCGAAGCGGATAAGCTCCACGCCCATCGTGTAGGCGAGCTGGCGCGCAACTTCGGTCTTGCCGACGCCGGTCGGGCCGCTGAAGAGAAAACAGCCGATCGGCTTCTGCGGGTTACCGAGGCCGCTCCTCGCCATCTTGATCGCGGCGGCAAGGGCGTCGATCGCCTTGTCCTGCCCGAATACGGTGGCTTTCAGATCGCGGTCGAGGTTCCGGAGCGCGTTGCGGTCGTCGGTCGATACGGTCTGCGCCGGGATGCGCGTGATCTTCGCGATGATCTCCTCGATCTCGTGCTTGCTGATCACGCGCTTCTGCTTGGACTTGGGCAGGATCTTCTGCGCCGCGCCGGCTTCGTCGATCACGTCGATCGCCTTGTCCGGCAGGTGGCGATCGTTTATGAATCGCGCCGAAAGCTCCGCCGCGGCGGTCAGCGCCGACGGCTGGTACTTCACGCCGTGGTGCGCTTCGAAGCGCGACTTCAGCCCTTTCAGAATGAGCACGGTCTCGGCGACCGTCGGCTCGATGACGTCGATTTTCTGAAAGCGGCGGGAAAGCGCGTGGTCTTTTTCAAAGACGCCGCGGTATTCCTGATAGGTGGTCGCGCCGATGCATTTCAACTGGCCGGTCGACAGCGCGGGCTTCAACAGGTTGGACGCGTCGAGCGTCCCGCCCGAAGCGGCGCCGGCGCCGATCAGCGTGTGGATTTCGTCGATGAAGAGGATCGCGTGCGGGTTGTCGAGCAGCTGTTTCAGCACCGATTTCAGGCGCTGCTCGAAATCGCCGCGATACTTGGTGCCCGCGAGCAGCGCGCCCATGTCGAGCGCGTAGACGTTGCTCTTCTTCAGGATGTCCGGGACGCTGCCTTCGACGATGCGGCGCGCGAGGCCTTCGGCGATCGCGGTCTTGCCCACACCGGCCTCGCCGACCAGCAGCGGGTTGTTCTTGCGGCGGCGGCACAGCGTCTGCACGACGCGCTCGAGCTCTTTCTCGCGGCCGATGAGCGGGTCGATCTTGCCCGAGAGCGCGAGCGCATTGAGGTTAAGCGTGTAGTTCTCGAGCGCGCCGCCCGGCTGGGCTTCGTGCTCGGCTTCGGAATCGCTCTCGGTTTTCGCCTGCTGCGCCTGCGGCACCTTGCTGATGCCGTGGGAAATGAAGTTCACCACGTCCAGGCGCGTGACGCCTTTCTGGTGCAGGAAATAGACCGCGTGCGAGTCCTTCTCGCCGAAAATGGCGACCAGCACGTTCGCCCCGGTCACTTCCTTCTTGCCGGAAGACTGGACGTGCAGGATCGCGCGCTGGATCACGCGCTGGAAGCCGAGGGTAGGCTGGGTGTCGACGTCGTCACCGGCGAGTATCGGCGTGTGCTCGGTCACGAAATCCGACAGGAGCTTGCGCAGGTCGTCGATGTCCGCGGCGCACGCGCGCAGCACTTCGGAGGCCGACGGGTTGTCGAGCAGAGCGAGCAGCAGGTGCTCCACCGTGATGAATTCGTGGCGCTTCTGCCGCGCCTCCATGAAAGCCATGTGGAGGCTGACTTCGAGTTCCTGGGCGATCATCTGTCTGGGTACACCTTCAGTTTTCTTCCATCACACACTGTAACGGATGCTGATGCTGTTTCGCGTACGACCGCACTTGTTCTACTTTGGTTGCAGCGACGTCCTTGGGATAAATGCCGCAGACGCCCATGCCCTCCCGGTGCACCTTAAGCATGACCTGGGTGGCCTGCTCGCGGCTCAATGCGAAAATCTTCTGCAACACCAGAACGACGAAGTCCATGGGGGTGTAATCGTCGTTCAGAAGCAAGACCTTGAACATTGGCGGAGGCTTGGTCCGGCTTTTCCTGGCCTCAAGGACCGTGTCTTCGCGTTGCCTCGTTGCCATGACTCAAAAACGTTCAGTCCCGAGCTTCTCTGACTATTTTGGACGTTATCCCGGAGAAATCAAGTAGATTTGACTCCTACTTCGAGTGAGTATACTTGACTTCCCGTTTTAGATAGCCTAGAAAGCAATCGGGGCGTTTGGCTTCAAGTTTTCTCGCATGAGACACCACTCTTCGTTGCGGTCTTGAATCCAGGCAGACGCGGGCTTAAGGCCCGTTTTTTTGTAGCAGAGGAAGGTGTATGGCAACCGGTACCGTGAAATGGTTCAATGATGCGAAAGGCTATGGCTTCATTACACCGGACGACGGAAGCGAAGATCTTTTCGCGCACTTTTCCGCGATCCAGATGGGCGGGTTCAAAACGCTCAAGGAAGGCCAGAAAGTGTCTTTCGAGGTGACGCAGGGCCCGAAGGGCAAGCAAGCCTCCAACATTCAGGCCGTCTAAAACGGTACGCTGGAGCCCCCCGGCAGGACGCAAAAATAAAACAGCCCACTGACCTTGCGGTCCAGTGGGCTTCGCTTTGGGGCAGGAGGAATGCGCGGGGCAGCAGTTTCGCGTGCGGCACTCGAGCGCATGCGGGGCTCTAGGCTCGCCTGCGCCTTGTATTGCGCTTCGTAGGCTAAGTCACTCGGTCTACTTGGTACCCCACGGCTTGATCGCCTGCTTCAGCTTGGCGTAGCCGTCGAGGTAGCGCGGCCGCTTGCCGCCGTAGATCTTGTCGAACGTTTCGAGCTGCGCATCGAGCCAGCGCGCGAGCTCGGCGTTGCCGGGATTCGCGGCCTTGTACGCCTCGTTGATCAGCACGAAGTGGATGCGGGGATCGTACGGCTGCTTTTCCCCTCCCACTGTCTCGTCGCCGTCAAGCAGCCGCAGCAGCATCGCGTCGGCCGAACCCAGGGTCTGCTCGAAAATCGGCTCCCCCTGCACCCGATACATGACACTCGTCATGTCCTTGCCGTTGGTCATGGTAAAGCCCATGTCGCGCCACACCTTCTTCATGTCGGCGCCGGCTTTCACGTGGTCGAGCACGATCTGCCCCCAATCGCGAAGCACGTCGGGCGCATCGGCCATGAGGTCGGTCAGGCGGTCGCCGTCGAGGTCCGTCGCGTAGACGATCGACTTCCGCTGCCGGATCATGTCGTGGAGCAGGAGGCCGAAGTTGGTGTCCGAGATGTGCTCATAGATCTCGCCGCCCCAGTTTTCCATGCCGGCTTTGAAATCCCTGGGCAGGAGCGCGACGATCGCGTCGACGTTCGCCTTGTGCTCGGCGTAGGCGTCGACCGCATACTTACGCTTCAGCTCGAACTTCGTACCCTGCAGCAGCCAGCGCACGATGCCCGCATTGACCGCGTCTTCCTGCGCCTGAGTCGGCTTGGTTGCGACGCGGCCGATCTGGCCGGTCTCGTGCACCATCTTCAGGAACAGGCGCACGGCGTAGGCCATCCGCACGCCGGGGGTGTTCATTTCCGAATGGATATTGCCGGTCTCGCGCTCGACCTTGAACTGCTTGCTGTCCTGCGAATACGGCAGGCCGGGCATGAAGCGCACGCTCGTGATAGAGCCGTACGGGCGCACGTTGCAGTAAACGCCCGCGGCGGTGCGAAGCGGCGCGTTCGCCGACTTGCCGCGGACCACGACTTTCTTGCCGTTCTCGTTCACCATGAAGTCGCCGGCCGTCGACCACTTGATCGCCGTGTAGTCGAGCTTGCCGAACCATTCCAGCGACGCGAGCCTGGTGTCGTGCCGGAACTGCGCCATCATCGGCACGCCGAGGAACGGTAAACCGAGCACGTCGAGCGCCATCAGCGTACCGTTGAGCGCAAACATGTCGGTGAAAGCGTGCGCGACCGGTTTCACTCCGCCGGACGTATTGCCGCCCTCCCAGATGACCGCGTCGGAAACGCCGCGCGGCTGGATTTTCGACCGCTTGTAAACGCTGTCGAGCAGCTTGAATAGGTCTCCGTCTTGTTCTTCCTGCGCGATCTTCAACAGGTCGAGTGCTTCAGCCATGATCTATCTCCGGTCGGGATTTGCAGCGCGGGGGTGGTGTCTCGGCAGCCGGTGGGACGAAAAGCGGCGGCCAGAAGAGCGTAATTATAGCAAAGCGACGCCGGTCCCCGGCCGCAGCCGAAAAGAGGTTAGGCGAGCGGAAACCCGCACGCCGCGGCCTGCACCCGGGGAGGGCGCGTTGCGGCCGACCAAGCATCAAAAGATAATGACGGGTGCACCCATCCGAGCTCAAGCGCGCGGGGCCCGCCGCGAGCGTCGTTCTATTCAACAAGCCCTACGGCGTGGTGTGCCAGTTCAGCCCGCATCCCGGCCGCCAGACGCTCCGCGATTTTCTGCCTCAGCGCTCGATCTATCCCGCTGGCCGGCTCGACGCCGATAGCGAAGGGTTGGTGGTGTTGACCGCGAACGGAGCCCTGCAGAACGCCATCGCCGGACCGCGTAGCAAGCTCGTCAAGGTTTACTGCGTCGAGGTAGAGGGTATCCCCGGCGCGCAGGCGCTGGAACGCCTGCGGGGTGGAATCGCCCTGTCCGACTATACGACGCGCCCGGCGCAGGCGCGTCTCATCGACGAGCCGCCGTGGCTGTGGCCCAGGGTGCCGCCGATCCGCCTTCGACGCGCGATCCCGACAACGTGGCTGGGGCTCGGGCTGACCGAAGGCAGGAACCGGCAGGTGCGGCACATGACCGCCGCCGTGGGTTTCCCGACGCTGCGGCTCGTCCGTCATGCCGTCGGCATCTGGACCCTGGACGGTCTCGCACCCGGAGAATGGCGCGAGCTGGAGGCGAACTTGCCGGCAGCACGGCCGCTCCCGAGCGGCCTCCCGTGCGGCGGGGAACCCCGCGTCAACCGTTCGCCGCAGGCCGCGTTAATCGTCGGGCAATCCGCACTCATTCACAGGGGGAACCGATGAAATACCTGATCTCTACAGCCATTGCCGCAATCTTCGCAGCCGTCACGTTCGCAGCCGCCGCGCAGGCGCCGGCCCCTTCAGGCGCGCCGGCTGCCGACACGCCGAAAGCCGAAAAGAAAGTGAAGAAAGCCAAGAAAGCCAAAGCGGCGAAGAAAACGAAATCGCGCAAGAGCGCGCAATCGTCCGACGCGCCCGCCGCACCCAAGTAAGCCGTCGTCGCAAAGCGACAAAAAAGCGGGCCGCGAGCCCGCTTTTTTCATTCCGGGTCCTGCTCTCGAGACACTGTTCGACGCGGTCTCTCGCCCGGTGTGAACACGGTTGATGCCGATGTCAACCGCGCCTTCGTTCGCCCGTTAATCGGCGTTGACCGATCCAAAGCGGTCAACGTGCAAGATCCGCCATCAACCAAAAGAGGAACATCAATGACCAAGCTTCTGTCCGCCCTCGTAGCCGCTGTCTTCGCAGTCGCATCGATCAGCCCCGCGTTCGCGGCCGACGCCAAGAAAGACGAGAAATCGATGGAGAAAAAAGACGGCAAGAAGAAGTCCTCCAAGAAAGACGAGAAGAAAGACGAAGTCAAGAAGTAATACCGCATCCGGCAGCGACAAAGGCAGGGCTTTCGGGCCCTGCCTTTTTGTTTTCATCGCCGGTTTCCGTGAGGGCCTCGGCCCCGCGGCCGTCGCGTTATAGAATCCGGTGGCTGGGGCGTAGCATCCCCTGCCCCGCCGCGAAACCAACGCCCAACACACCGAATGTCCGGAAGAAAGCGCATCGTTGTCGGCATGTCCGGAGGCGTCGATTCTTCGGTCGCGGCCTTGCTCCTCAAGCAGCAGGGTCACGACGTGGTCGGCCTCTTCATGAAGAACTGGGAGGACGATGACACCGACGAGCACTGCACCTCACGCGTAGACCTCGTCGACGCGGTCGCGGCCGCCGTGCGCATCGGCATCGACATCGACGCGGTCAATTTTTCGGCCGAATACAAGGAACGGGTTTTCACCGGGTTCCTGGCGGAATACCAGGCGGGCCGCACGCCGAATCCGGATGTGCTCTGCAACGCGGAAATCAAGTTTCGCGCGTTCCTCGACCATGCGCTCGCGCTGGGCGCGGACTACATCGCGACCGGCCACTACGCGCAGGTGCGGGAAGTGGACGGGCTGTACCAGTTGCTCAAGGCCGAAGACGGAAGCAAGGACCAGAGCTACTTCCTGTATCGCCTCGACCAGCAGCAACTCGGAAAGACGTTGTTTCCGCTCGGCGCGCTCTACAAGCGGGACGTGCGCGAGATAGCGCGCGGCGCAGGGCTGCCCAACCACGACAAGCGCGACTCCACCGGCATCTGCTTCATCGGCGAACGCCCTTTCCGCGAATTTCTGAACCGCTACCTGCCGGCCAACCCGGGACACATCTATGCGCTCGACGGGCGCCTGATGGGCGAGCACATGGGGCTCATGTTCTACACGCTGGGCCAGAGGCAGGGACTCGGCATCGGCGGCCAGCGCGACGGTGACGGCGACGCATGGTATGTCGTCGACAAAGACCTGAAGCGCAACCGGCTGCTCGTGGTGCAGGGCCGCGAGAACCGCGCGCTCTATTCGGGCCGGCTGAGCGCGGTCGACCTGAGCTGGGTCAGCGGCACGTCGCCGCATTGCAACTGGGTGTACGGCGCCAAGACGCGTTATCGGCAGAAAGACGCGCCGTGCGCCGTTGTCGCCGTCGACGGCGAGCGCTGCACGGTGGATTTCGCCGAACCGCAATGGGCAGTGACGCCGGGCCAGTCGGTCGTGCTGTACGAAAGCCGCGTGTGCCTGGGCGGCGGCATCATCGATTCGGCGCGGAAAGAGCCGGCATCGGCGCTGTCCGCCGCGTGTCCGCCGGGATCGATTGCGCCAGACGGGCCGTAAGCCCTACGCGGCGGGGGGAACGGTATCCTTGAACGACGCGCGCTGCGCGAGCTTGTCGGCGAGCTTGGCGAGGTTGGGATAGGTCTCGCGCCAGGCGACTTCGGGCAGCCGCAGGTCGAGAAAGCCGAGACAGCAGCCGACCGCGATATCGGACAGGTTGAAAAAACCGCCGCAGCACCACGTGCGGGCGCCCAGATCGTCGGACATCGTTTGCAGCGAGCGCGCGATCTTGTCCTGCTGGCGCTCGAGCCAGGCAGCGTACTGCAGCTCCGGCGGCCTGCGCTTCTCCATCACGATCGCAGCCATCGCGTCCGTGCATCCGTCGGCGAGCGCTTCCCAGCGCCGGGCCTGGATACGATGCCGCGTGTCTTCGGGAAGGAGCTTGGTTACGGGACTCGCATTGTCGAGGTATTCGACGATCACGCGCGAATCGAACAGCGTCGTCGCGTCGTCGAGAACGAGGACCGGAACTTTGCCGAGCGGGTTGTAGACCGGTACGCCGCTCGCTGGATCGTAGGGCGGATCGACGACGAACTCGTAGTCTATCCGCTTCTCCGCCAGCACTACGCGCGCTTTGCGCGTGTAAGGACTGGTGGGGGTTCCTATGAGCTTCATTTGCGAGAGAGCGCGGCGCCGATTTCAGGGCGCGCCAGTATATCACCGCGCACCGCGCAAAGCCTGCGCCACCATCACCTCGATCGCGTGAAGGCTCATCGCCTTGACGCTCGAATGAAACGGGTAGTAGCCTTCTTGTTCCCCTCACTCCACCGGAATCGCCCATGAACACCGTCTCGGAAAAATTCATTCTCTTCACGCAGCCTGGATGAAGCAGTTGTCTCAGGGCGAAAGAGTTTCTTTCGCGTAAAGGCATCGATTACGAGCACGTCGACGTGCTGAACGATGCGGGTGGCCGCGAGCGGCTGCTGGCGCTCGGCGTGCGCAACGTGCCTGTCGTATCGAAAGGCGAAAACTATGTCTTCGGCCAGGATCTCGAAGACGTCGCCGAGTTCGTCGGCTTGCAGGGTACCGGCCACAAGCCGCTGCCTCCCGATGTGCTGGTCGCGAGATGGACGCGCATCCTGCGGGTCGCCCAGGATGTGATTCGCCAGATACCCGACGACAGGATGAGCGAGCGCGTGATTCCGAATCGAGAGCGGCCGATCGGTTTGCTCACTCACCACGTGTTTCGCATCGGCGAGGCCTTTCTGGAAACGGTCATCGACGGTGTCGACTACGCGGTTCAGCACGCGAACGTGCCGCCGGCGGAAGGCACCTTCCTGACCGGCACCGAAATGGCGGCTTACGGCGACGGCGTGATCGCGAGGCTGGAAGCATGGTGGGCGGGGCTCGCCGACAAATCGGGCAGCCAGAAGCTCTCGACCTATTACGGGCCACAACCGCTGCATCAAGTGCTCGAGCGCTCGACGTGGCATTCCGCCCAGCACGTGCGCCAGTTGACTCACCTGCTGGAGGACCGCTTCGGCATCACGCCCCAGCGGCGCCTCGCCCCCGAGGACATAGCCGGCCTGCCGCTGCCGGAGCGGCTTTTCGAGTAACCTCCCCCGCTTGGAAAAAGCCGCGCCTGGAAGCGCGGCTTTTTTCGGCTCCGCTCTGCGGGAGCGAAGCGCGCCGCTCGACGAGCTTTGAGCTAAACTACGGCGCTCCCACGCTTACCGATCGCACTCGCGCCATGCAGGTATCGTCGCGGGCCTGCCTTGCTCGCCGGCACCGCCCACCCGCTATTTCCCGGCCGCCATGCTGAGCACCGGCCCCGTCGCGCGTCGCGCGCTCCCTTCGATCGACCGCCTCCTCACCGACAGCAGCGTCGAAGCACTGATCGCGCGCTACGGCCGCCCGCACGTGGTCGATACGCTGCGTGCCCTCCTCGAAGCGCAACGCAGCGCGCTCGCCGACAGTGCCGCCCAGCCTTTCGATCACGCCGCTTTCGTGCAGGCGTGCGCGGCGCGGCTCGCGCGCGAGACCGCGCCGTCGCTGCGCGCGGTCTACAACCTCACCGGAACGGTATTGCACACGAACCTCGGCCGCGCGGTCATGCCGGCGAGCGTCGCGCGCGCAGTGATGGAAGCGATGACGAAGGCGGTCAATCTCGAGTACGACCTCGAAGGTGCGGCGCGCGGCGAGCGCGACTCGCACATCGAGCGCTGGCTTACGCGCCTGACCGGGGCCGAAGCCGCAGCCGTGGTGAACAACAACGCCGCCGCGGTTTATCTCACGCTCAACACCCTCGCGGCGAAGAAGGAAGTGATCGTCTCGCGCGGCGAACTGATCGAGATCGGCGGCGCTTTCCGCATTCCCGACATCATGGCGCGCTCGGGATGCAAATTGCGTGAAGTCGGGACGACCAATCGCACACACCTCAGGGATTACGCCGAAGCGATCGGTCCGGGCACCGCGGCGATCATGAAAGTGCATACCAGCAACTATGCGGTCCAGGGGTTCACCGCATCGGTCTCCGAAGCGGACCTTGCGACGCTCGCGCACGAGCACGGCCTCCCCCTCATCGTGGACCTCGGAAGCGGCATGCTCGTGAATCTCGAGGAATACGGCCTCCCGCACGAGCCCACGCCGCGCGAAGCGCTCGGCCACGGCGCCGACGTCGTCACTTTCAGCGGCGACAAGCTGCTCGGCGGGCCGCAGGCGGGCCTCATCGCCGGGCGCAAGGACCTCGTCGCCCGCATCCGGAAGAACCCGATGAAGCGCGCGCTGCGCGTCGACAAGATGACTCTCGCCGCGCTCGAAGCGGTCCTCCAGCTTTATTCGAACCCCGCGCGCCTCACCGAAGAGCTGCCCACGCTTCGTCACCTGACGCGGCGTGCGCAAGACATCGAGGTGCAGGCGAACCGCGTGGTCGCGCAGGTCAGCCGCGTGCTCGGAAACGAAGCCAGCGCTCGTGTCACCGCATGCGCGAGCCAGATCGGGAGCGGCTCGCTGCCCGTCGATTCGCTGCCCAGCGCTGGAATCGCGATCGAAAGTGTTACGAAGAAGAACAAAGGCTCGGCCGCGCAGCGCATCGCCGCCGCGTTTCGTGCGCTGCCCGTGCCCGTCGTCGGACGCGTCAAGGACGGCGCCTTCCTCATGGACTTGCGCTGCCTCGAAGACGAGGCCGAATTCATCGCGCAGCTCGAACAGCTGAGGCTCTCATGATCGTCGCGACCGCAGGCCACATCGATCACGGCAAGACGCTGCTCGTGAAAACGCTCACGGGCGTCGACACCGATCGCCTGCCCGAAGAAAAGGCGCGCGGCATTTCGATCGATCTCGGTTTCGCCTACCTGCCGCTCGCGGGCGGCGGTCTGATCGGGTTCGTGGACGTCCCGGGGCACGAGCGCTTCATACGGAACATGCTCGCGGGCGTATGCGGGATCGACTTCGCATTGCTGGTCGTCGCAGCCGACGACGGCATCATGCCGCAAACCGTCGAGCACCTGAACATTCTCGACCTGCTGCACGTCTCCCGCGGCGCCGCGGTCATCACCAAGATCGATCGGGTGGATGCCGCGCGCGTGGCCGAGGTCGAAGGGAGCGTCTCGGCGCTGCTCGCCACGACTGCGCTCGGAGCCGCGCCGGTTCTCACGGTGTCCGCCGTGTCAGGCTCGGGCGTCGGCGCGCTGCGCGACCTGCTGGTCGCCGAAGCGGCGCGGCAATCGCACCGCGTTTCGGCGGGGCAGCACTTCCGCTACGCGATCGACCGCGCTTTCAGCGTTCCCGGCAGCGGCACGGTCGTCACCGGCACGGTCTTTAACGGCTCGGTCAAGCCGGGCGACAAGCTTACGGTGTCACCCGCCGGCAACGCCGTGCGCGTGCGCGGCATTCAGATTCAGGGCAAGTCGGCCGAGCGCGCGGCCGCGGGCGACCGCTGCGCGCTCAACGTGACCGGCATCGAGCTCGATCACGTGCACCGCGGCGACTGGATCGTTGCCTCCGAGATCCACCGGCCGACGCAGCGTCTGGACGCGCGGGTGCAACTTCTCGCAGCGGAAGCGCACGCGCTCGAGCACTGGACCCCGGTACATCTGCACCTTGCCACGAGCGATGTCACGGCGCGCGTCGCAACGCGCCGCGGCGATGCGGTCGCCCCGGGCACGAGTGCCGTCGTGCAGCTCGTGCTCGACCAGCCTACTGCCGCGCTGCGCGGCGACCGCTTCATCCTCCGCGATCAATCCGCGACGCGCACGCTGGGCGGCGGTTACGTGCTCGATCCTTTCGCGCCCGCGACCCGCCGCAGCACGCGCGCGAGGCTCGCCGAGCTGGCCGCTCTGGAAAACGAAGAGCCGGAGGCGGCGCTCGCGGCGCAGATCGAAGCCGACACGCGGCCGATCGACCTCGCGCGCTTCGAGCTCGTCTATAACGTCCTGCCCGAGCGCGCTGCGGGACTCTACGAAAGCGCGGCGCTGGTGCAGCTCGGCAGGGACGCCCGCATCGCCGTGACGCAGGCGCGCTACGGCGCGATACACGATGCCGTCCTCGCGCACGTCGCCGAGTTCCATCGCCAGCACCCGCAGGCCGTCGGCGAAGAAGTCGAAACCTTGCGCGCCGCGGTCGCCTCGGACCTGACTGCGGATGCCTTTTCCAGCGTACTGCGAAGGCTCGCCGACCAGCGCCTGATCGAAGCGAGCAGCTCCACCGTGCGGCGGCCGGGCCACAACGCGACGGCGAACGCCGCGGACGATCGCTTGTGGCAGACCGTTCAGCCCGCGCTTGCGGCCGCGGGCTTCAACGCGCCGCCGCTAAAAGACCTTGCAGTGCAGTTGAAGCTCAAGGAAGCGGTGCTCAAGGATTTTCTTTACCGCAAAGCGAAGACCGGCGAAGTGATGAGAGTAACGGCTGACCGGTTCTACCCGCGCGCCACCCTCGCGACGCTCGCTGCGATAGCGCAGGCGACGGCACAAGCGCAACCGGCCGGCCAGTTCACGGCGGCGCAGTATCGGGACGCGACGGGGGTAGGGCGCAGCCTCGCGATAGAGATCCTCGAGTTTCTGGACGGCCTGGGCGTCACCCAGCGCGTCGGTGACGCGCGCAAGATGCGCAAGGATTTCGTTCCGATTCTCGGCGCCGCCACCGCGCCTCCGCCGCCGCCCAAGGTGCAGGCGCCCGCAAAGCCCGCGCCCAAGGCGAACCCACGCCGCCCCGTGCAGAACTACAGACGATGAAAGGATGAAGCGTGTCGCAAGCGACTTATGACGTGATCGTTATCGGCGAAGGGGTGAGCGGGCTCGCGCTAGCGGGCCTCCTCGCGCAGGGGGGGCTCAGAGTCGCGACCCTGGAGGCCGAGCTATTCGGCGGACTGGTGCTGAACGTGAACGAACTCGAGCCCGTGCCGGAAGGTCATCCGGCTTCGGGCGCCGAGCTTGCGGCCGGGATGATGCAGGCGAACGCCGAGTACGGCGTCGCCAGCATCCAGGAGCCGGTAACGGCGCTGCGCGAAAGCGGCGACGTCATAGAGGTGGTGAGCGATGCGGGATCGCATACCGCGCGCCACGTCGTCGTCGCGTCGGGCGCGCGTTTGAAGAAGCTCGACGTGCCCGGCGAAGCCGAGTTCGAAGGCCGCGGCGTGTCGCAGTGCGCGGACTGCGACGGTCCCATGTACCAGAACGAGGAGGCGATCGTGGTGGGAGGCGGGGATTCGGCTTTCCAGGAGGCGCTCGTGCTCGCCCAGTACTGCCGGCGCGTGCATCTCGTCAACCACGACGGCGACTTCCGGGCCGTGCCCCACTTCGTCGAGCAGGTGAAATCTAACGAAAAAATCTCCATCGTCTGCAACGCGAGCGTCGAAGCGATTCTGGGCGGCAAGATGGTCGAGAAAGCGCGCCTGAAGCACGCCGACGGCCGCGTCGAGGAGCTGCCGTGCGCCGGGGTCTTCGCCTACATCGGCCTCGAGCCCAGCACCGATTTCCTGCCAGCGGAGATCGAGCGCGACGCTGCCGGATTCGTGCGCACCGATTCGCAGTTTCGCACCGCCATGCCTCGCGTCTCCGCGATCGGCGCCGTGCGCAGCGGCTACGGCGGCACCCTCGCCCACGCAATGCACGAAGCCCGCGCCGCCGCCGAAGCCATCAAAGCCGAGCTCACATAGTGGAAGTCGAAGACCCTAGAAGGAAGGGCAGCCACGCATTAAAATGCCCGGGCAATGGAGCGAATCGCGAGATTCGCCGAAGGAAGAGAGGTAACGGAGGGAAACCTAGGTTCCTCTCCGGGTCATGCCTCCGATCTAACGCTGCCGCAAGGCAGCCGAAGGATGGGAGGTTACGGAGGGAAACCTAGGTTTCCCTCTGTTCGTAATAAAGGTTCATTCCGCAGGAAGGGA
>CAZULX010000064.1:0-9892 GCA_964621335.1 uncultured Streptomycetaceae bacterium | reverse complement strand
GCGGCGATGATCGGCGCATCGGCCGCGCTCGCCGTAGCCGGCATTCCGTTCGACGGCCCGATCGGCGCCGCGCGCGTGGGCTATGCGAACGGCCAGTACCAGTTGAACCCGACCGCCACCGAGCTCAAGACTTCGCAGCTGAACCTCGTGGTCGCTGGAACGGCGCAGGCGGTGCTCATGGTCGAGTCCGAAGCGCAGGAGCTTCCCGAAGACGTGATGCTGGGCGCGGTCGTTTTCGGGCACCAGCAGATGCAGGCCGCGATCAATCTCATCAACGAGCTCGCCGATGAAGCCGGTAAGCCCGAGTGGGACTGGAAACCCGCGCCGAAAGACGAGGCGCTGATCGAGCGCATGAGCCAGAGCTGCGAGGCCGAGCTGCGTGCCGCCTATCAGCTGCGCGGCAAGCAGGAGCGCACTCGCCGGGTCGACGAGGTCCGCGAGCGCATCATGCAGGAGCTCGCAACCGATGCGACGACGCCCGCACAGCTCACCACACTCGGTGCGGAATTCGGCAACGTCGAGGCGAAGATCGTCCGCAACCAGATCCTCGACGGCGAGCCGCGGATCGACGGCCGTGACACCCGCACGGTGCGACCGATCACCATACGCACCGGAGTGCTCCCGCGGGCGCACGGCAGCACGCTCTTCACGCGCGGCGAGACGCAGGCGATCGTCACCGCGACGCTCGGCACCTCACGCGACGAGCAGATCATCGACGCGCTGCAGGGCGAATATCGAGAGCGCTTCATGATGCATTACAACTTCCCGCCGTACTCGACGGGCGAGACCGGCCGCGTGGGTACGCCCAAGCGTCGCGAGATCGGTCACGGCCGTCTGGCGAAGCGCGCCCTGCTCGCGGTATTGCCGACGGCCGAGGAATTCGGCTATTCGCTGCGCGTGGTGTCCGAGATCACAGAATCGAACGGCTCGAGTTCGATGGCTTCGGTGTGCGGCGGCTGCCTCGCGCTGATGGACGCCGGCGTGCCGCTCAAGGCCCACGTCGCGGGCATCGCGATGGGCCTCATCAAGGAAGGTAACCGCTTCGCGGTGCTCACCGACATCCTCGGCGACGAGGACCACCTCGGCGACATGGACTTCAAGGTGGCGGGCACTGAAAAAGGCGTGACCGCCCTGCAGATGGACATCAAGATCCAGGGCATCACCAAAGAGATCATGCACGCCGCGCTCAATCAGGCGCGCGAAGGGCGTATGCACATCCTCGAGAAAATGAAGCAGGCCGTGGATCACCCGCGCGAAGAGCTTTCGGCGTACGCCCCGCGCATGATCGTGCTCAAGATCAACCCGCAGAAAATCCGCGACGTGATCGGCAAGGGTGGTGCGGTCATCCGGGCGCTCACCGAGGAGACCGGTACAACGATCGACATCCAGGACGACGGCACGGTGACTATCGCGTGCGTGTCTTCGGAAGGCGGCGAGGCGGCCAAGCGGCGCATCGAAGAGCTCACTGCCGACGTCGAAGTCGGAAAGATCTACGAAGGCACCGTTCTCAAGCTGCTCGATTTCGGCGCCATCGTGAGCGTGCTGCCGGGGCGTGACGGGCTGCTCCACATCTCGCAGATCGCCAACGAGCGGGTGAACGCGGTCGCCGATCATCTGAAGGAAGGCCAGCAGGTCCGCGTGAAAGTGCTCGAAGCGGACGAGAAAGGTCGGTTGCGCCTGTCGATGAAAGCCGCGGCGCAGGAAGGTCAGCAGCAACAACAGCCTCAGCAGCAGCCGCAGCCGGTGCAGTAAGGGGCAGCTCGTCAGGGTGCGCTGGTATCGCACCGCAAAAAAGAAGGGCAGCCTTGGCTGCCCCTTTTTTGCGTAGCGATTCGGTGCTTCGTTCGTCGCGGGGCGCCCCCCGGCTCCCCGGTACTACTTCGCGACCTGCCTTTCGCGCAGCTCGTCCAGCGTCTTGCAATCGATGCACAGCGTCGCGGTGGGGCGCACTTCGAGGCGCTTCAGGCCGATCTCCACGCCGCAGGAATCGCAGTAGCCGTATTCGCCCTGATCGATGCGTTGTATGGTTTCGTCGATTTTCTTGATGAGCTTTCTCTCGCGGTCGCGATTGCGGAGCTCGAGCGACATGTCGGACTCCTGGCTCGCGCGGTCGTTGGGGTCGGCGAATATCGTGGCCTCGTCCTGCATCGTATGGACCGTGCGGTCGATGTCCTGCGAGAGCTCGCGCTTCATCTCTTCCAGCATCTTGCGGAAGTGGGTGAGCTGCCTCGCGTTCATGTATTCCTCCTTGCCCTTCGGCTTGTAGGGAGGTATGGCTTTGTGCAGTTCGGAGGGCATTGGGGCCTGCTTATCGATTCATCAAAAGAGCGCTTTAATATCAGAAATCGATAGGGGGGGCAAGCTGACTCTGACCGCCTTTCGCGGGTACCCGTTCGATTGACCCCACCATGCCCGGGCTATATCATTACGGGCCTTCTCGAAAGGCGTCCGGGAGCGGCGTATTTCTCGCTCGCGAGACCGATTCCAGTGCCCGTAGCTCAACCGGATAGAGCACCGGCCTTCTAAGCCGGGGGTTGTGGGTTCGAGTCCCGCCGGGCGCGCCACTCAAGAAGCGCCCCTCGAGTTTTTCCGACGGTGGCTGTAGCTCAGCTGGTAGAGCATTGGATTGTGATTCCAAGGGTCGTGGGTTCGAGCCCCATCAGCCACCCCACTCACTGTTGCCCTACCGTGCAACGGTGGGGTGGCGGGCCACCTCTATTACGAACAGAGAGAAACCGAAGGTTTCTCTCCGTAACCTCTCTTCCTTCGGTTTAGTTTGGCGCGTGCCGCGCATTCGACTTTGGTCGTCATTCCGGCGGAACGCCGGATTCCAACGCGTAGGGTGCGTCGATGACGCACCGCGGCTTTAGGCTAGTTCCACTGGTCTTCGGCGCTGTCGCCGACGTCGGGAATCGGCGCGTCGTTGGGGAATAGCGGCAGGCCGAGAAGGTTGCGCACGGGCGCGAAGCTGCGGCGGTGATGGGGTGTGAGGCCGAGACGCGCCATGGCGTTGCGGTGGTCGCGGGTTCCGTAGCCGACGTTGGTTTCCCAGCCGTAGCCCGGAAATTCTTCGGCCAGACGGTGCATGTATGCGTCGCGCCAGACTTTGGCGACGATCGACGCGGCGGCGATCGACAGGCATTTGGCGTCGCCGTCGACGACGGTGCGAACCACGCACGTCACGCCTTTCGGTTTGGCGTTGCCGTCGATCAGCGCGAGCCCGGGAACGACCCCGAGACCGGCGATCGCCCTGCTCATCGCGAGCATGCGCGCATGGTAGATGTTGAGCGTGTCGATTTCCTCGACGCTCGCTTCGCCCAGGCTGATGACGCAGTAGTTCGGAAGCGCCGCCGCGACGGTCTCACGCTTGGGCGCCGGGACGATCTTGCTGTCGTTGATGAGCGCGACGAGCTTGCGGGGCAGGGCTTTGAAGGGAAGGATGACGGCCGCGGCCACCACGGGTCCCGCGAGAGGCGCACATCCGACTTCGTCGACGCCGCAGACGACGCAGCCCGCTTCTTTCTCGAGACGCAGGCTCGGACGCGGTGTTCTTTTCTTACGGCGTGGTGCCGGTTCCGTGCTCGCCACGATGTGCTCCCCCTGGTTTGCCCCCAGTGTATCGGCTGAGCACGTAAATTTCATCAGCGAGTCTGGCGCAGCAGACGCTGCTGCTCTCTCTTCCAGTCTTTGTCCTTTTCCGCCTCACGCTTGTCATGCTGCTTCTTGCCCTTGGCGAGCCCGATCTCGAGCTTCACCCGGCCGCGGACGTAATGCATGTCCAGGGGCACCAGCGTGTATCCCGCGCGCTCGACGGCCCCGATCAGCCTGCTGATCTCGGCAGCGTTCAGCAGGAGCTTGCGCGTGCGCGTTGGGTCAGGCTGGATGTGCGTCGAAGCGGTGGGGAGTGGCGTGATGTGCGAGCCCAGCAGCACGAGCTCGCCTTTGGACACGATCACGTACGCTTCCTTCAACTGGACGCGGCCCGCGCGTATTGCTTTGACTTCCCAGCCTTCGAGCACGATGCCGGCTTCGAAGCGCTCCTCGACGAAATAGTCGTGGAAGGCTTTCTTGTTTTGTACGATACTCATGGGGGGCTGCCGGGCGTCATTGTACCAGCCGGCGCGGCCGCGCCACGAGTCCCCGCGCGGGAGAAGAGCAGGTTGGTCGTAGAGAAATCGGTCCTCGTCGGTTATTCCTCGCAGCAGATGTTCGCCCTGGTGGACGCGGTCGAGGCTTATCCGCAGTTCCTTCCCTGGTGCAGCGGCACCGACGTGCACCATCGCGACGAGACGCGCACTCGCGCGACGCTGCACGTCAACTATCACGGCGCAAAGCAGACCTTCACGACCGAGAATGCGAAGGAGCCGCCCGCGAAGATGATCGTGCGCCTGCTGGAGGGACCTTTTCGGGTCCTCGACGGGGAATGGCGCTTCAACGCGCTCGAGGAGCACGCCTGCAAGATCCAATTCCGGCTGCATTACGAATTCTCGAGCCGGCTCTTGGAAACGCTGGTGGGACCCGTGTTCAGCTATATCGCGAACACCATGGTAGACGCTTTCGTGAAGCGCGCGGAGGCGGTGTATGGCGCCTGAGCGCACGGTTCGAGTCGAGGTCGTCTACGCATTGCCCGAAGCACAGGAGATCGTCGCGCTCGAGCTGCGCGCTGGGGCTACCGTGGAGGATGCGATTGCCGCATCCGGCATCGCAATACGGCACCCCGGGATCGCGACCAGGCCGCCGGCGGGGGTACATGGCAGGAGCGTCGCGCTGGATACGATCCTGCGCGCAGGCGATCGCGTCGAGATCTATCGGCCACTGGTGGCCGATCCGAAACAGGCGCGCAGGCGTCGCGCCGCACCCGCACGCTGAAGCTCGCGCTGGCGCGAGCGCGCCTCACTTACAGTAATCCGCGACGTTGCGCTTCGCCCGCGCGATTTCCTTCGGGTATTCGCTGTCGCCGAGGTAGCCGCGCTCCCCCGTCTTCGGATCGGTGGTGCGTATACGCTGCCCCTCCTGCAGGTTCTTGAGATACGCTTGCGCCTCCTGGCAGGCGCGTTTGCGCTGCGCGGTATCGACGCTGCCCTTTTCGGCTTTCGTCTTCGCTTCCTGCGCTTCCATCTGGCGCTTGCGAAAATCGGCATCGCGCTCCGCGAGCGACTTCTGCGGGGCGGGGGATGCCGCCGGCGCGTTCCTGATTGTCGTCTGCTCGGCGCGCGTGCCGTCAGGACACTGGGCGCCGTACGCGACGACTTTGCCGCTCGCATCCAGACATTTGTTGATCTGCGCCAGCGCGAGACCCGGCAGCATCATTATCAGCAGTGCGATCGTCGTTTTCATGAGTACTCCGTTTTCCCAGATAGGCATCTCAAAGCTGCGGCGGCGAAACGGGAAGTGGCCCTTTTTCCTCATCGCGGTCAACGATGTAACGCACGGTTTTATTGGCCGTTTACAGGCCCCCGCGTATAATGCGCCTTTGCGAAGGAACCGTAAGATGCGAGTGGTGGAGAAAGCACTGACCTTCGACGACGTTCTCCTCGTTCCCGCCCATTCGTCCGTCCTTCCCCGCGAAGTCAGCCTCAAAGCCGCGCTCACCCGCGGCATCACGCTCAACATCCCGGTGGTTTCATCGGCGATGGACACCGTAACCGAAGCCCGGCTTGCGATCGCCATCGCCCAGGAAGGCGGAATCGGCATTATTCACAAGAACATGTCGCCGAAGGCCCAGGCCACCGAAGTGACGAAAGTCAAACGCTTCGAAAGCGGCATCGTCAAAGACCCGATCACGATCACCGAAGACATGACCGTGCGCGACGTGCTGCAGCTCACGCAGCAGCACAAGATCTCGGGGCTGCCCGTGGTCGGTCCCGGCGGCCGCGTCGTGGGAATAGTCACCAACCGCGACGTGCGTTTCGAAACGCAGCTCGATCAGCCGATCAGGAACATCATGACGCCGCGCGAGCGCCTGGTGACGGTGACCGAAGGCGCGCCACGCGAGGAAGCGCTCGCGCTCATGCACAAGCACCGGCTCGAGCGCGTGCTGGTGGTCAACCGAAATTTCGAGCTGCGCGGACTGATAACCGTCAAGGACATTCTCAAATCGTCCGAGCATCCGCTCGCATCGAAGGACAGCCAGGGACAGCTGCGCGTGGGGGCGGCGGTCGGCGTCGGTGAAGGCACCGAGGACCGGGTCGAAGCGCTCCTCGAGGCCGGTGTGGACGTCATCGTCGTCGATACGGCGCACGGCCATTCACAAGGCGTCCTCGACCGCGTGCAATGGATCAAGCGCAAGCATCCGAAAACCCAGGTGATCGGCGGCAACATCGCGACCGCGGCCGCGGCCAAAGGCCTGGTAGACAGCGGCGCCGATGCGGTCAAGGTGGGAATCGGTCCGGGCTCGATTTGCACCACGCGTATCGTCGCGGGCATCGGGGTGCCGCAGATCACCGCGGTTGCGAACGTCGCAAAAGCGCTCGCCAACACCGGTGTGCCGCTCATCGCAGACGGCGGCATCCGCTATTCGGGCGACATCGCGAAGGCGCTCGCCGCAGGCGCCCACGCCGTAATGATCGGCAGCCTCTTCGCAGGAACCGAAGAATCGCCTGGGGAAACCGAGCTCTATCAGGGGCGCTCCTACAAGGCGTATCGCGGCATGGGCTCGCTCGGCGCGATGCAGCAGGGCTCGGCCGACCGCTATTTTCAGGAAACCGACGAGCTCGATACCGAGAAGCTCGTGCCCGAAGGCGTCGAAGGCCGCGTGCCCTACAAAGGGGGCCTCGTTCCGCTCATCCAGCAGTTGATGGGCGGCGTGCGCGCGAGCATGGGGTACCTCGGCTGCAGCACCATCGAAGAGGTCCGGACCAAGGCCGAGTTCGTCGAGATCACGACGGCAGGCATCCGTGAGTCTCACGTACACGACGTGCAGATCACGAAAGAAGCGCCTAATTACAGGACTGAGTAGGGTCCCCGATCCTGAATCCCCGCTTCTGATGTCGCACGAAAAAATACTCATCCTCGATTACGGCGCGCAATACACGCAGTTGATCGCACGGCGGGTGCGCGAAGCGCACGTGTACTGCGAAATACATCCCGGGGACGTTTCCGACGCTTTCGTGCGCGATTACGGCGCCAAAGGCATCATCCTCTCGGGCAGCCACATGTCGGCCTACGAGACCCTGACGGACAAGGCGCCCGCGGCGGTTTTCACGGCCGGCGTGCCGGTGCTGGGCATCTGTTACGGCATGCAGACGATGGCGCAGCAGCTCGGCGGCCGGGTCGAGGCGGGAAAGGTGCGCGAATACGGCTACGCCGAAGTGCGTGCACGCGGCCATACCCGGCTCCTCGAGGGCATGGAGGACCTGCGCACGCCCGAAGGCCACGGCGTGCTCAAGGTGTGGATGAGCCACGGCGACAAGGTCGTCGAGATGCCGCCGGGCTTCAAGCTCATGGCGTCGACCGAGAGCTGCCCCATCGCCGGCATGGCCGACGAGGCGCGGGCGTTCTACGGTGTCCAGTTCCATCCGGAAGTGACCCATACGCTGCAGGGTAAGGCGCTCCTCCATCGCTTCGTGTACGAGATCTGCGGCTGCAGCGGCGACTGGAACATGCCCGACTACGTGTCGGAGTCGATCGCGCGTATACGCGAGCAAGTGGGATCGGATGAAGTGATCCTCGGCCTTTCGGGCGGGGTCGATTCGTCGGTCGCCGCCGCCCTCATACAGAGGGCGATCGGCCGGCAGCTGACTTGTGTCTTCGTCGACCATGGCCTTCTGCGCCTGAACGAAGCCGAGCAGGTGCTCCATACTTTCGCCGCGCACATGCACGTGAAAGTGATACACGTGAATGCCGCGGACGATTTCTACGCGGCGCTCGAAGGCGTCTCCGATCCCGAGCAGAAGCGCAAGATCATCGGCAAGCACTTCGTCGAGGTGTTCCAGCGCGAAGCCTCGAAGATCGGCAATGCCAGGTGGCTCGCGCAAGGCACGATCTACCCCGACGTCGTCGAATCGGCGGGCACCAAGACCAAGAAAGCGATGAGCATCAAGTCGCACCACAACGTGGGCGGCCTGCCCGACACGCTGCACCTGAAGCTGCTCGAGCCGCTGCGCGAGCTTTTCAAAGACGAGGTGCGCGAGCTGGGGATTGCGCTCGGACTGCCGCACGACATGGTCATTCGGCACCCGTTCCCGGGCCCGGGCCTGGGCGTGCGCATACTCGGCGAGGTGAAGCGCGAGTTCGCGGAGCTCCTGCGCCACGCCGATGCGATCTTCATCGACGAGCTGCGTGCCGCGGGTTGGTACGAGCAGACGGCCCAGGCTTTTGCCGTGTTCCTGCCGGTGAAATCGGTCGGCGTCATGGGCGACGGCCGGACCTACGACTACGTCGTGGCGCTGCGTGCGGTGCAGACCCTCGACTTCATGACAGCGCATTGGGCCGAGCTCCCCCACGCGCTGCTCTCGCGGGTGTCAAACCGCATCATCAACGAGGTGCGCGGAATAAACCGCGTGGTCTACGACATCTCCGGTAAACCGCCTGCCACGATCGAGTGGGAGTGACTGGAAAAGAAGTGTGCAGCTTTTTACCGTCAGGCGCATTTTGTCTCTGACGGTAAATTCAGTCTCAGACCTCTACGAAGAGAGCGGGGCGACGGTCGCATATGGCGAGGGCGCAGGTTTCCTTGACCTGAACAATGAATGTGGATATCCTTGAGATATCCACATATTTGGGGGTCCTCCTATGGCTGCCCGCAGTTCCGCCAACCAGATTCCTTTTCGTTATCGCGCCGCAGACAGCGCGACCGGCGTAACCCGCGACACGGCCAAACGCCTCGCAGAACGGCTGGGTGTGGATGAGACGCAAGCTATTCATCTTGCCCTGCACGACATGGCGGTTAAGCTGCTTCCTCAATATGAGGCTGATGAGGGTCCACTGACGGCTACTCAGATGCGTCAGATCCGGAAGCGCGTTGCGCAAGGCAAAAAGCGTTCGGTGCGATCCAGCTTGTTCGTTGAGGTGGAGTCTGCATGACCTCCCAGTGGTGGGCCGAGCCCACCGCTGGCGAAATCGTCTGGTGCCATTTTCCGGATAACATCACCCCCCGCCCAAAGCCCCGACCTGCACTTATTTTGGCCGTGTTCGACGACGATGCACCGCAATTCACGGTGCGCGTCGCCTACGGTACCAGGCAGCGCACCACCACACTGCACGCAGGCGAGTTCTCAATCCTGCGTGAGCGTAACCCTGCAGCGTATGACTCGGCCGGCCTCAGCTACGACACGAAGTTCGACCTGAAACAAACCCTTGATCTTCCATACTCGACCGAGTGGTTTTCGGTGCCACCTGCCGCGCCGCATGGTCAGACACCAAAACTTGGTACCCTGCATCCCTCGTTGGTACGCGCCGTCCAGGCGGCGTTTCGAGCGGCGCGGGAATGAATTCGTGCCGGGCCGCCCTTGGTGTGATCCCGATCTGGAGATATCACGGGATGGGTTGCGGCGTGATTGACCGAATGTGCCACATTACGGGCGAGGGCAGGGCCGATGGTTGAACGCGATCCCCTGGCAATATTGAAGGCCGAAAACGCCCGCCTGGTTGCCCTCCTGGAAGCGAACGGCATTCAATGGCGCGCGCCGCTGGAGCTCGTACCGCCAGCTTCAACGCCGGAGCCCTCACGGCTATTTCGAGCACCGGATGCAGATGACGAGACCTACATGCGGGCCGCGCTCCGCCTCGCCGGGCAGGCAGCGGCGGCCGGGGAAGTGCCGGTAGGCGCGGTGGTTGTGAAAGATGGAGAGGTCGTCGGTTGCGGCTACAACCACCCTGTCTCCGCGCATGACCCAACTGCGCATGCCGAGATTGTTGCGCTGCGTGATGCAGCCGCCCGGTTAGGCAACTA
>CAZULX010000063.1:0-5013 GCA_964621335.1 uncultured Streptomycetaceae bacterium | reverse complement strand
CGTGCACCAGGCGCTGCGAGATCACCGCCTTCAGGCTGACCGAAAGGTCCATCAGGAGGCTGTCGCGCGCGTCGTGCGGGAACAGATTGATGATGCGGTTCAGCGCGTAATAGCTGTTGTTCGCGTGCAGCGTGGACAGGCACAGGTGCCCGGTCTGTGCATACTGCAGGGCCGCGCCGAAAGTTTCCTTGTCGCGGCACTCGCCGATCAGGATCACGTCGGGCGCTTCGCGCATCGCATTGACCAGCGCACTGTGGTACGAACGCGTGTCGATCCCGACTTCGCGCTGGTTGACGATGCTCTTCGCGTGACGGTACATGAATTCGATTGGGTCTTCGATCGTCAGGATGTGCCCGGAAGCCATCTGGTTGCGGTAGTTGATCATCGCTGCCAGCGTGCTCGACTTGCCTGACCCGGTGGAGCCCACGACCAGGATGAGGCCGCGCTTTTCCATTACGACGTCCTTCAGGACCGGCGGAATGTTCAGCGACTCGATGCTCGGGATGTTGTGCTTGATGTGGCGGATCACCATCCCGCAGGCGCCGCGCTGCTTGAAGATGTTCACGCGGAAGCTGCCGACTCCGGGCTCGACCAGGGAGAAGTTGATTTCGAGGTCGCGCTCGAAGTTGGCGACCTGGTCCTCGCTCATCGTCTCGTAGGCGATCTGTTTCATCTTCGCCGCGTCGAGGACTTTTTCGTCGAGCGGCACGACCTCGCCCTTGATCTTGATCTGGACCGGGGCGCCGGCGGTGAAAAAGAGGTCCGAGGCCTGGGTGTCGGCCATCAGCTTGAAGAGCGTCCTGACGAACATGGCGGCTTTCCCTGGAGTTCGACGTATCTTATCAGTCCGCTCGCAGGAGCTCGTTGATGCTGGTTTTTGCCCGCGTCCTGGCGTCCACCTGCTTCACGATCACCGCGCAATAGAGGCTGTAGCGGCCGTCGTCCGACGGGAGCGAACCCGGAACGACGACCGAGCCCGCGGGCACGCGCCCGTAGAGCACCTCCCGGGTATCGCGCCTGTAGATCTTGGTGCTGGCACCGATGAAAACGCCCATCGAGACGACGCTCCCTTCCTCGACGATCACGCCCTCGACGATTTCCGAGCGCGCGCCGACGAAGCAGTTGTCCTCGATTACGGTCGGGTTCGCCTGCAGGGGCTCGAGCACGCCGCCGATGCCGACGCCGCCCGACAGGTGAACGTTCTTTCCGATCTGGGCGCAGGAGCCGACGGTCGCCCAGGTGTCCACCATCGTGCCTTCGTCGACGTACCCGCCGATGTTCACGAACGACGGCATGAGCACGACGTTCTTAGCGATATAGGCGCCGCGGCGCACCGCTGCCGGCGGAACGACCCGAAAGCCGGCGTCCTGAAATCGCGCAGCGTCGTAGCCGGCGAACTTCGAATGCACTTTGTCGTAGTAGCGCGAGTAGCCGTCGTCGAGGACTTCGTTGTCCTGGAGGCGAAACGAGAGCAGCACGGCTTTCTTCGCCCATTGGTGCGTGACCCATGCGCCGCCGATCTTCTCGGCGACGCGCAGCTTTCCTGAATCGAGCTGGTCGATGGTTTCTTCGACGGCCCCGCGTATCTCGGGGCTGGCGCTGGTCGCCGTAATCGCGGCGCGCTCTTCCCACGCCGCGTCTATTATTTTCTGCAAGTCCTGCATCTGCGTGCCTTTCCACAAGGAAGGGAGGTTTCGGAGGGAAACGTTGGTTTCCCTCTGTTCGTGTGCTCCAGCGCGGCTGCGGCGACGCGGAGCGTCGTCGCTACGTTTCGTGCCTCGCGGTTTCCCTCTATACGTTGTTTACTGGCGGCCAGCCGCGCGGCCTGAGCCGGTTCGTAGCTCCGATACGAACTCGCGAATTCGCCGCGCGGCTTCGGCGCACTCTTCGGTCGAGGACACCAGGGCGATGCGTATGCGGTTCGCCCCCGGATTGACGCCGTGCGCTTCCCGCGCGAGATAACTGCCGGGGAGCACTTTCACGGCCTGCGATTGGTACAGGCGGCGGGTGAACTCGGGATCGGGTATCGGCGTGCGTGCCCACAGATAGAACGCGGCATCGGGTCGCGACACGTCGAGGGCGGGTTTCAGGATCTCGAGCGCGGTGTCGAACTTTTCGCGATAGAGCCTGCGGTTTTCCACGACGTGCGCTTCGTCCTGCCAGGCCGCGACGCTCGCGGTCTGTATCGGCGGGCTCATCGCGCATCCCTGGTAGGTCCGGTACAGCAGGAACTTCTTGAGGATCTCCGCGTCACCCGCGACGAAACCCGAGCGCATTCCGGGCACGTTCGAGCGTTTCGACAGGCTCGAGAACGAGATGAGTCGCGGATAGCCGTCGCGCCCGAACGCTTTCGCCGCTTCCAGCGATCCCAGCGGCGGTTTCGCTTCGTCGAAATAGATTTCCGAATAGCACTCGTCGGAAGCGATCACGAAATCGTGCTCGTCCGAGAGCTCGAACAGGCGCTTCCACTCCGGCAGCGTCATGACGTGGCCGGTCGGGTTGGCCGGCGAGCACACGTAGATGAGCTGCACGCGCTCCCACAGCATTTTCGGCAGCGAATCCCAGTCGAAAGCGTAATTGCGCTGCGGGACGTTGTTGAGGTAAGCGGGCGCGCCGTGCGCGAGGATCGCGGCGCCTTCGTAGATCTGATAGAACGGATTCGGGCACACGACGATCGGATGTATGGTGCGCGTCGTGTCCACGACCGCCTGTGCGATCGCGTAGAGAGCCTCGCGGCTGCCGTTCACCGGGATCACCTGCGTGGCGGGGTCGATGCGGTCGAGCCGGTAACGCCGCATGAGCCATCCCGCGATCGCCTCGCGCAGCGCTTCGGTGCCTATCGTGGCCGGATAGCTTGCCAAGCCGGACAGATTTTCGCTGAGCACGCGCTTGATGAACTCGGGCGTGTCGTGCCGCGGCTCTCCGATGTAGAGCGGGATCTCCTTCACGCCGGCTTTCGCCTGCGTCCCGGCGAGCAGCGCGGTGAGCTTCTGAAACGGGTAGGTTTGCAGCCTGTCGAGGCGAGGGTTCACGAGAATCGTCGGGTGTTTCGTAGTGACGGCGCGAGGCTCGCGCCGAGAACGCGAAATTATAGGGAGTTTTGGCGGTAGCGCACGCTGTCCGGGGTCGGAGCTTCTTCGAGCGCGGGCAGCGCGTCGAGCTTCCATCCCCGCTTCGCGTGCTGGGCCGCCACGGTGGTGAAGATCCCGCCGCGCACGAAGAACCGCGCGGTGAGCCGCATGTAGCGCGGTCGCGTCGCCGCGACGAGATCGTCGAGGATGCGGTTCGTGACCGCCTCGTGGAACGCGCCCTCGCTTCGGTAAGACCATATATAGAGCTTGAGACTTTTCAGCTCCACGCACAGGCGGTCGGGAACGTAGTCGAGCACGAGCGTCGCGAAATCGGGCTGCCCGGTCTTCGGACACAGGCAAGTAAACTCCGGTATTTCCAGGTGTATCCGGTAGTCGCGCCGCGGCGCCGGATTGGGGAACGTTTCGAGCGTTTTGCCCGGCTTGCTCGGCATTGTCGGCTGGGGAAATCAGTTAGAATCTGGCGACGGATTATAAACCTCACCGGTAAGCGAAACAGTGCGCCTGACCCAGATCAATCTCGCCGGTTTCAAATCCTTCGTAGACCCCACCCGAATTCCCACGCCAGGCCAGCTCGTCGGCATCGTAGGTCCCAACGGCTGCGGTAAATCCAACATCATCGATGCGGTGCGGTGGGTCCTGGGCGAGACTTCCGCCAAGCACCTGCGCGGCGAGACGATGCAGGACGTGCTCTTCAACGGCTCGGGCCAGAGGAAGCCGGTGAACCGCGCGAGCGTCGAGCTCGTCTTCGACAACAGTCTCGGCAAAGCCGCCGGGCAGTGGTCCGAGTACGCGGAGATCTCGATCAAGCGCGTATTGCAGCGCGACGGCGATTCCGCGTACTACATCAACAACACGCACGTTCGCCGCCGCGACATCGCGGACATCTTCCTCGGCACGGGTCTGGGCGCGCGCGCCTACGCGATCATCGAGCAGGGGATGATCTCGCGCGTGATCGAGGCGAAGCCCGAGGAGCTCCGGATATTCCTCGAAGAGGCCGCCGGCGTGTCGAAATACCGCGAGCGCCGCCGCGAAACCGAGTTGAGGCTGAAGGACACGCGCGAGAACCTGCTGCGGGTCGACGACATCCGGCAGGAGCTCGAGAAGCAGCTCCAGCATCTGCAGGCGCAGGCCGAGGTGGCGAAGCGCTATCACGAGCTGCAGGGCGAGCTCGACACGACGCAGGGTCTGCTGTGGCTCACCCGCCGCCAGGAAGCCGCGTCTGCGCGCGCGCGCCACGCCCGCGAGATCGAGCGGCTCGGCGTGGAGCTCGAAGCGGAAACGGCGAAGCTACGCGAAGCGGAGAAGCGCACGGAAGTCCTGCGCGAGGAGCACTTCCGAGCCGGCGATGCGATGCACGCGGCGCAAGGCGCGCTGTACGAATCGAACGCCGAAGTGGCGCGCCTCGAGCAGCAGATCGCTCACGTGCGCGAGAACCGGAACCGTATCGAGCACCAGCTCGCGAATCTGCGGGCGCAGCTTGCGAACGGCGAGTCCGAGCTCGCCCGCTCGCAGGTGAGCGTCGACGAATGGGGTGCCCAGAGCACCGAGGCGCGGGCGCGCCTCGCGCAGACGGAGGCTGCGCTCGAGGAGGAATCGGCGAAAGTGCCGGTCGCGGAAGAAGCCTATCGTGCGAGCCGCAGTCGCCGCGACGAGTCGCAGGCCGCACTCGCGCGCGCCGAGCAGGCGTTGCAGGTCGAGCTGACCAAGCTCGAGCACGCGGCGCGCGTGCTCGAGCAGCTCGCGCAGCGCGAGGAACGCCTGCGCGAGGAGCGCTCGCTCCTACCTGCGCCCGACGCGGCCGCGCTCGCGCGTCTGCGCGATTTATCGCACCCCCGCGCGCAGGCGCAGCAGGCCCACCGCCACCCCCACCCGGACCAGGAACGCGCGCGACCCCGGCCCCCGCACTCGCAGCGCGCCATCA
>CAZULX010000062.1:0-12637 GCA_964621335.1 uncultured Streptomycetaceae bacterium | reverse complement strand
GCCTTCATCGAGACGTGCGTGCTCGAGATGCCCGAGCAGTATCACTGGCTGCACAAGCGCTTCAAGACCCGGCCGCCGGGCGAAGAGCGCTTTTACTAGGGCTCTCCCGACGGGCAGAATGCACGCATGAAAAGCACGCTGCGCGCGGCGGTGATCGGCGTAGGTTCGCTGGGACGCTATCACGCGCTCAAATACGCGGCGCTTCAGGGCGTCGAGCTCTACGGCGTGGCGGACCTCGACCGCGGCCGCGCGCAGAGCGTCGCGGACGAGCTCGGCTGCCGCGGCGTAACGGACTTAGCCGAGCTCCTGCCGCACGTCGATCTGGTGTCGGTCGCGGTACCGACCGAAGCGCACTTCGAAGTCGCGATCGCGTGTCTCGAAGCCGGCGTGCATGTCCTCGTCGAGAAGCCGGTCACGCGCACGCTCGAAGAAGCCGATGCGCTGATAGCGGCCGCCGCGCTGCGCGGGCTGACACTGGCGGTCGGTCACCTCGAGCGATATAACCCCGCGTATCTCGAGCTTTCCGGCATGCTCGACCGCCCGTTCTTCGTCGAAGCCGAGCGGCTCGGCGGCTTCAAGGGCCGCGGCACCGACGTCGACGTGGTGCTCGACCTCATGATCCACGACATCGACCTCATGCTCGCGATGTTGCCGTCGACGGTCGTGTCGGTCTCGGCGTGCGGATTCCAGGTGCTCACCGATCTCGTGGACATCGCCAATGCGCGCTTCGAATTCGCCGACGGCGCCGTCGCGGACCTCTCGGCGAGCCGGGTGAGCCGGACGCCGGTGAGAAAGCTGCGCGTGTTCGGGACGAACTTCTACGCATCGGCCGATCTTCAGCTCCCCGAGCTGCGCGTGGAGCGCAGGCCCGGCCCCGAGGGGCCCGACGGCTCGGCGCGCACTTACGACAAGCCCGACGCGCTACGCACCGAGATCGGGGCTTTCGTCGATCGCGTCGCAGGCGCTGCCGCGCGCATCGTCAGCGGAGCCGAAGGGCGCGATGCGCTCGCGCTGGCGCTCCAGGTGAACGACGGCATACGAAGCCGTATCGAGCGCCTTTCGCGGCGCGATGTCGGGCGCCTCGCGTGACGCTCGCGATCTCGCCCCTCGGCAGCGACGAAGTCGATGCGTTGCTCGCCCTCGCACGCGAGATATGGCGGGCGCACTATCCGCCGATCATCGGGCAGGCGCAGACCGAATACATGCTCGCGCAGCGCTACACTCCGGAAGTGGTCCGTGCCGAGCTCGCGCGCGGCGACCTGTGGTGGGACACGCTCAGCGAAGACGGCGAGATCGTGGCATTCGCCTCGTCGTTCGCCGCCGACGCGCCAGGCGCGATCAAGCTCGACAAGCTCTACGTGCATCCGCAGCGCCAGCGCAGGGGTTACGGCGGCGCGCTGATCGAGCACACCTGCGAGCGCGCGAAGCGCCTGGGAATGGAGAAAATCGTTCTCGCCGTGAACAAGCGCAACGCGAGCGCGATCGCCGCTTATCGCAGGAGCGGCTTCGAGATCGCCGGGGCCGTCGTGAAGGACATCGGCGGCGGCTTCGTCATGGACGATTTCGTGATGGAGAAGTCACTCTGAAAATCGCGTTCACCAAGATGCACGGCCTCGGCAACGATTTCGTCGTGCTCGACGCCACTTCGCACCCGATCGCTTTGACGCCTCCGCAACTGCGCTTCATCGCTGACCGTCATTTCGGCGTCGGCTGCGACCAGATCCTGCAGGTCGAGCCCCCGCGCGAGCCCGGCACCGATTTCTACTACCGCATTTTCAACTCCGACGGCGGGGAAGTGGAGCAGTGCGGAAACGGCGCGCGCTGTTTCGTGCGCTACGTGCACGCGCGCGGCCTCACGCGCAAGACCGAGATCAGGGTCGGCACCCTGAGCGGCGTGATCGTGCCGCGACTCGAGCCGGACGCACAGGTGACGGTCGACATGGGCGTGCCGGTTTTCGAGCCGGGTGCAGTGCCCTTCGAAGCGCCCGCCCGCGCGCTCACCTATCCGTTGGACGTCGCCGGGAAGGTCGTGGAAGTGAGCGTCGTGTCGATGGGCAATCCGCATGCGGTGCAAATGGTCGGCGACGTCGACACCGCCCCGGTCGCGACCGAAGGACCGCAGATCGAAGCGCATCGGCGATTTCCGAAGCGCGTCAATGCGGGCTACATGCAGGTCGTCGACCGCGGCCGCATCCGGCTGCGGGTCTACGAGCGCGGCGCCGGCGAGACCCTCGCCTGCGGCAGCGGCGCCTGCGCGGCCGTGGTCGCCGGCGTCTCGCGTGGAGTGCTCGATTCCGACCGCGTCGCGGTCGAGACCCGCGGCGGCGTGCTCACCGTGTCGTGGGCGGGCGCGGGAGAGCCCGTGATGATGACCGGGCCCGCGGTGACGGTCTTCGAAGGCGAGATCGAGGTTTCGGAGGCTCCACCCGCCTAAAGGCCCGCGTACTGCTTGGTATACTCGACCGCAGGCGAGCCTCATCGACGAAAAGCGCATCACTCAAATGACTCCCGAAGCGGTAGCGAGCTACCTCCAGGAACATCCCGAATTCTTCGAGCAATACGCCGATCTGCTCGCCGACATCTACGTGCCTCATCCTCACGGGGGCCGGGCGATCCCGATCAGCGAGCGGCAGATCGTGACGCTGCGCGAGCGCGGGAAGATGCTCGAGACCAAGTTGAGGGAAGTGATCCAGTTCGGCGAGGAGAACGACGCCATCGGGGAGAAGGTGCATCGCCTCGCGCTCGCCATCCTTACCGCGGGCGATCTCGCAACGCTCGGCGGGACGATCGGCTTCAACCTGCGCGAGGATTTCGCGGTGCCTCATGTAGCGCTGCGAATCTGGCGCGCGCGCGGCGAGCCTTATCCCGCCGGGCTGGGCGAAGCGAGCGCGGAAACGCGTGAGTACGTGACGAGTCTTCCGCACCCCTACTGCGGCCCGCACGTGCCCGCGGGCGTTGCCTCGGACCTGTTCGGCGAAGCCGCGCAGCAGTTGAAGTCGTTCTCGATCATCCCGCTGCGCTCCCCGGAGATTTTCGGCGTGCTCGCGCTCGCGAGCGAGGATGCGCAGCGCTTCTATCCCGAGATGGGGACGGTCTACTTGAAGCGCATCGGCGAAATGGTTGCGACCGCGTTGCTGCGGCATGTGTGAGCCGTGAAAGCGAGTGGTGACGAGGTGACGACGCAACCGCCCTCGAGCCGCCAGCAGGTCTCGCCGTCGCATCGCCTGTTGGAGCAGTACCTGGACCACCTGACCCACGAGCGCCGTCTGAGCGCGAATACCGTACGGAGCTACACCCGCGACATCGCGGCGCTGCTCGCGCTCGCGAGCGGGACGCCGCTTTCGGCGCTGCAGGTGCACGACGTGCGCCGCTATGCCGCGCAGCTGCACGGCGGCGGACTCGGCGCGAAATCGATCGCGCGCATGCTTTCGGCGTGGCGCGGCTTCTACCGGTATCTCGCGCGCGACCACGGCCATGGCGACAACCCGTGTCTGGGGATACGCGCACCGAGATCGGCGAAGCGCCTGCCGCACGCGCTTTCGCCCGACGAAGCGGGCCGCCTGCTCGACGTCGAGCCCGAAGGCGCGCTCAAAGTGCGCGACAAGGCGATGTTCGAGCTTTTCTATTCCTCCGGCCTGCGCTTGTCCGAGCTGACGGGCCTTGCGCCCGCGGACGTGAACTACGCCGAAGGCACTGTGCGGGTGACGGGCAAAGGCTCGAAAACGCGCATCGTGCCGGTCGGCGCGCACGCGATTGCGGCGCTCAGCGCTTGGATGACGGCGCGCGGGCAGATCCCGCGTCTCGCGCCCGATGCGCTATTCGTGAACCGTATCGGGCAGCGTCTCACGCCGCGCTCCGTTCAGCAGCGGCTGAAAGGATGGGCCGCGAGGCAGGGCGTATCGACCACGATCCATCCGCACGTGCTGCGGCATTCCTTCGCCTCGCACGTCCTGCAATCCAGCGGCGATCTGCGCGCGGTGCAGGAGATGCTGGGGCACGCGAGCATTTCGACCACGCAGGTCTACACGCACCTCGATTTTCAGCATCTCGCGAAGGTCTACGACGCCGCGCACCCGCGCGCGCGGCGCAAGCGGTGAGCTCTCGGGCCGCGATGGACCCCCTCCCCGAGCTTTTCGAGAACAACCGCCGCTGGGCCGCCGACCGCGTCGCGCGCGACCCCGAGTTCTTCGCGCGCCTCGCCGCACTGCAGGCCCCGCCGTATCTTTGGATCGGATGCTCCGACAGCCGCGTGCCGGCCAACGAGATCGTGGGGCTGCTCCCGGGCGAGATGTTCGTCCATCGCAACGTCGCGAACGTCGTCGTGCACACCGATCTCAACTGCCTGTCGGTCATACAGTTCGCAGTCGACGTACTGCGGGTGCGCGAAGTCATGGTGGTCGGCCACTACGGCTGCGGCGGCGTGCGCGCCGCGCTCGAAGGCGCCCAGCTCGGATTGATCGACAACTGGCTGCGGCACGTGCAGGCCGTGCGCGCGGCGCATCGCGATCTCATCGATGCACTGCCCGACCCGGAAGCGCGGGTTAACCGCTTGTGCGAATTGAACGTGCTCGAGCAGGCGCTCAACGTCTGCGAGACGACAGTGGTGCAGGACGCCTGGGCGCGCGGGCAGCCGCTCTCGGTCCACGGGTGGATTTACGGACTCGGAGATGGACTGCTGCGCGACCTGGGTTTCACGGTCGACGCCGCTGCCGAGACCGAGGGCGCACTCGCGCGAGCGCTGGGTGCGTTCGCTGCGCAACGGGCGCAGGCGCCGCGCCCCTGATCGCGCATGCCGCTCGAAAACTGGGAGCTTCTGAGCTATGTCGTGACGGTGGTCGGTCTGCCGCTCGCGATATGCGTTTACCTTCTAGAGCGGCGCAAGGAGCGCGAGAACGAGGAAGAGGAGATCTATCAGCTCCTCTCGGACAACTACCAGGATTTTCTCAAGGTGGCCCTGGAGAATCCCGATCTCAAGCTTTTCACCGGTGAAGAGATCGCGGACTTAACGCCGGAGCAGCGCGAGCGCAGGATGATCGTGTTCAGCATGCTGGTGTCTCTCTTCGAGCGCGCCTACCTCCTGCTCTACGAAGACGACATGTCGCCGAAAGAGCGTCGCCGCTGGCGCTCGTGGGAAGACTACATGCGCGAATGGTGCAGTCGCAGCGATTTTCGCTCCGCACTCGCGCCTTTGCTGATCGGAGAGGACCCCGAGTTCTCGACTTACATATGCGCGCTCGCCGAAGAGGAGAAGCTGGCGCGCGTTTCGGCGCCGGGCTCGTGAACCAGGTCGTTCTCAAGCCCGGTCGTGAGAAATCCCTGAAGCGCCGCCATCCGTGGGTGTTCTCGGGGGCCATCGCAAGAGTCGCCGGCAATCCGGACGCGGGCGAGACGGTCGAGGTGCGCACGAGCGACGGCGCCTTCGTGGCCTCCGCGGCTTACAGCCCGCATTCCCAGATCCGCGCCCGCGTCTGGGCATGGACTGCCGATGAAATCGACGCACGCTTCTTCACCCGCCGGATCGAAGACGCTGCGGCCGCGCGCTCGGCGCTCGGCATCACCGAGGCGACCGATGCCTTCCGGCTCGTCCACGGCGAGTCGGACGGGCTGCCCGGCCTGATCGCCGACCGCTACGGCGAAACCGCGGTGATGCAGATCCTGAGCGCGGGTGCCGAGCGCTGGCGCGATGCGATCGCCGACGCGCTGTGCGGCCTTCCGGGCGTAGAGCGCGTATGGGAGCGCTCCGATGCCGACGTGCGTGAGCTCGAAGGGCTGAAGCCCCGCAGCGGGCTCACGCGAGGCGCGCCGCTCGCCAGCGCCCCCGAGATTCACGAGCATGGCCTTACGTTCAAGGTGGAGATCGACCTCGGCCACAAGACGGGCTTCTATCTCGATCAGCGCGACAACCGGCTGCTGCTGCGCAGGCTCGCGCGCGGCAAGGACGTGCTCGACTGTTTCTGCTACACCGGCGGTTTCGCCATCAACGCGCTTAAGGGCGGCGCGAGATCGGTGCTCGCCGTCGACAGCTCCGCGCTCGCGCTCGAGGCCGCGCAGGCGAACGCCGGGCGCAACGCACTGCAAGGCGCGCAGTGGCTGGAAGCCGATGTCTTCCAGTCACTGCGGCGCCTGCGCGATCAGGGGAAGACGTTCGACGTGGTCGTTCTGGATCCGCCGAAGTTCGCACCGACCGCGGCACACGCCGAGCGCGCGGCACGCGCCTACAAGGACATCAACCTGCTCGCCTTCAAGATGCTGCGTCCGGGCGGGTTTCTCATGACTTACTCGTGCTCGGGTGGAATCGAGCCCGGCCTGTTCCAGAAGATCGTCGCGGGCGCCGCGCTCGATGCCGGTGCGGATGCGCGCATCGAAGCGTGGCTGCACGCCGCTCCTGACCACCCCGTGGCGCTCAACTTTCCGGAGGGCCAGTACCTGAAAGGGCTGCTCTGCAGGGTGTCGGGCTAGGCCCTCGCCCCGCCGTTCCAGCGCAGCACGCTCAGGAACTCGCGCCGCGTCTTCGGTCCGTGCGTGAGGTAGTGCGGCTCCGGGTGCTCCAGATACGTCGCGCGTTCGAGCGCGACGCTGTCGGCGCTGGTGTAGCGCTTCACTTCGCCCGCGCTCACGTTGTAGACGCGCGCTGCGTTCAGGCCGAAGATCTTCGCCCGCAAGGCAGGCGTCATCTGCGGGTAGCCGTAGCGCGCGCGCAGCTGCGGCGCGATCTGGAAACTGCGGAAAGCCTGTATCTGGTCCTGCGGCGAACCGTACCAGATCGAGTCGGTACCCCACAGCACGTTGTTCTCGCCGCACGCACGGATGAGCTTGCCGAGCGCGTGCGCGGCCTGGGTGGGATCGCGCATCAGGAAGCGCCAGGTGCTTCCCAGCTCCGCGTAGACGTTGCTGTTCGGCGCGACGCCGTTTTCCGCGAGCGAGCGGATGAGCGTATCGATGCCGTCGCGTTTCACTTGTCGGTCGTAGGCGTGCTCCGTGACGCCGGTGACGAAACCCGAGTGGTAGACGAGAAAGCTGACGTCGGGGAAGCGCTTCGCCACCACGCCGATATCGCTGCACTGGCTGTGCTCGTACGATTGCTTGCCGAAAGGCAGCCCCTTGTGAACGCAGATCACTTTCACGTCGAGGGCGCGCGCTTTCTCGATGAAGCGGGTCCCGATCTCGTCGGACAGGAAGAATCCGCGGCCGTCGGGTCCCCACTGCGTGTAGGTCTTCCACGCGCAGACGCCCCAGCGTTCCCTGAGCTCGTCCATGTCTTCGACGTCGCCCGGCTGATTGGGGTTGACGCGGCCGTGGATCATCAGCCGGTGAGTGCCCTGAAGCCGGTCGACGATGCCCCTCACCGCGTCGGCAGCCTGCATCGTCAATGGCTCGGCGTCGCGTCGCGCCGGCACGAACGAGAGCACCATCATGTCGGTGTCGCTGTCGAGAAAGACGTCTTTCACGAACTCGTCGGGCCCGAGGCACGCCAGGTGGCGGCGCGGGCCGGGGGTGGCCGCGAGGCCGCACGCCGCTTTCGGGGACCACTTGAACGCGTCGGGCGGCGCGCTCTCGAGCCATGCACCGCTGGGGTCGACGAAGTGCCCCTGCACGTCGAATATGAATTCGCCCCGGTTACCGGTACTTGCGGCAGCGAGCTCGCGATCGAGCGCGGCTTCCGCCGGCACATCGAAGTATCCGCCGGTGCGCCCGGCGGCCGCGTTCGCGGCATTGAAGGCGATCAACGTGCTGGCAGCACCGCACGCCGAAACGAGAAAGCCGCGGCGCGACACTCCGAGCCGCTTCGCGTTGCACGTCGCCGCGTTGTGCGCGAGGCGATTTGCTTCGACGTTCGCGGCGCCGAGCCGCACCGGCAGGAACTCGCCGTTGGATGTAGTATCGAGCTTGATCGGAAGGCGGGCGCCTTCCGGGTCCACGGCGTGTCTCATGGGTGATCTCGTGATAACAGCGCAAATTCCCTACACGGTAGACACGGGCGAAAAGCTCGTCAATGAGACTTTCGGGCCGAACAACATCCGGCGCAACCGCAGCGGCACGGTCGACCCGCAACCCGTCAACATCAGCGACGGCCGCGAGGCGGCCGCCGAGCTTTCGCTCGAGAGAAACGGGTTCGTCCTGGTCGGGCACAAGACCGCGATGAAGGATTTTTTCGACGCGAAGGAGCTCGAGTCGGTTTACTTCCCGGAGATCGAGCGGCTGATCAAGCAGACGTCGGGCGCAGCGCGCGTCGTCATTTTCGACCATACGCTGCGCTCGGGCGATGAAGGCGAGCGCGAGGCGAAGCTGATACGCGAGCCCGTGCTCTCGGCGCACAACGATTACACCGAATGGTCCGGGCCGCAGCGCGTGCGCGAGATCCTGGGCGATGAGGCCGAAGTTCTCTTGCAGCGCCGCTTCGCCATCATTCAGGTCTGGCGCGCCATCAACCAGCCGATCGAGTCGAATCCGCTTGCCGTCGCGGATGCGCGCAGCGTCGCGATGGAGGACTTCATGGTCGCCGAGCGACGGTATCCGCATCGCGTAGGGCAGACGTATCGGCTGAAGCACAACCCCAACCACCGCTGGTTCTATTTCCCGCGCATGCGGCGCGACGAAGCGATGGTGTTCAAGGTCTACGACTCGGAGAAGGACGGGCGCGCGAGGTTTACACCGCACACGTCGTTCGACGATCCGACCACGCCGGCAGGCGCGCCCGCGCGCCAGAGCATCGAAGTGCGCGCTTTCGCTTTCTTCTAGAAGCGCCCGGCGCTTTTCGCGGGGCTCAATTCCGCCTGGCGGGTGGCACGGGATCGACGCCGCCCGGATGCCACGGATGGCACTTGACCACGCGTTTCACCGCGAGCCATGTGCCGCGCATCGCGCCGTGGCTCTCGATCGCCTCGCTTGCGTACGCCGAGCACGTCGGGTAGAACCGGCAGTTCGCGCCGAGGAAGGGGCTCAGCAGCAGGCGGTAGGCCGCGATGAGCGCGAGCAGTACGCGTTTCATCCCCCCAGTATAATTCCGCGCGCAGCACGCCCTCCCACCGCAACCATGAGCTCAGCGTCCGAAAACCGCATTCCCGTCACGATCTTCACCGGCTTCCTGGGCAGCGGCAAGACGACGCTCGTCAACCGCGTCCTGCACGAGGCGCACGGGAGCCGCATCGCAGTCATCGAGAACGAGCTCGGCGAGGAAGGCATAGACGGCGAGATCCTGCTTCAGGACTCAGGCGATCGCATCGTCGAGATGATGAACGGCTGCATCTGCTGCACCGTGCGCGGGGACCTCGTGCGCATCCTCGGCGATCTCGCAGCGAAGCGCGCGGCGGGTGCGCTCGCTTTCGAGCGCGTGGTGATCGAGACCACGGGCCTCGCCGACCCTGCGCCCGTCGCCCAGACTTTTTTTCTCGAGCCCGGCGTGGTGCGGGAGTATCGGCTCGACGGCATCGTCACGCTCGTCGACGCGAAACACGGGGGCGCTGCGCTCACCGGGCATCGGGAAGCGCAGGCGCAGGTGGGTTTTGCCGACCGGTTGCTGCTTACCAAGACCGATCTGGTGCACGAAGACGAAAGCCGCGCGCTCATCGCCCGTCTCGAGCGCATCAACGCGAAGGCGAAGGCCGCGAAGATCGCGCACGGCTGCGCCGACATCGCGGACCTCCTGGACATCGGGGGTTTCGAGCTCGATTCGGCTGGGGACATCGAGGACCTGCACGCGCACGCGCAGGAGCGCCATTTCGACGACATCGCATCGTTCGTGTACCGCGACCCGCGCCCTTTCGACCTCGAAAAGCTCGAGAGTTTTCTCGCGCTCCTGGTCGACCGTTACGGCGCCGACATGCTGCGCTACAAAGGGATACTCAGCGTGGCGGGGCGAGACGAGCGCATCGTCTTTCAGGGCGTGCACGCGATGCTCGGCGCCGAGCCCGGCAAACCGTGGCCGCCCGGGGCGGCGCGCAGCAGCACGCTGGTCTTCATCGGGCGCAAGCTTCCGCGCGCGCTGTTCGAGCACGGGCTCGGCCTCTGCGTGGAAGGCTCTGCCGCGGACCCCGCAACGGTCCTGCGGCCGGCCGCGTAAGCGCCGTGACGGGAGCGCGCCGATGTTCGTGATCCGCGACCTGCGGCACGCCTACAACGGCGAGGACGCGCTGCAGATCCGCGAATGGCATGCGGCGCAGGGCGAGCACTGGCTCATACTGGGGCCATCGGGCAGCGGCAAGACGACGCTGCTGCACATACTCGCCGGAATACTGCGGCCGAGCTACGGCGACGTACTGGTCGCGGGACAGCCTCTGCTGCGCCTGAAACCCCGGGCGCTCGACCGCTTCCGCGCGCGGCACGTGGGCATCGTGCTGCAGAAAATGCATCTCGTCGACAGCCTCACGGTCGAGGACAACGTCGTTCTGGCGCAGTATTTCTCGCGGCTGCCGCGCGAACCCGACCGTGCGCAGGAAGTGCTCGCCGACCTGGGACTCGGGGACAAGGCGGACATGTATCCGCACCAGCTTTCGTTCGGCCAGGCCCAGCGCCTCGCAGTCGCGCGCGCGATCGTCAACAGGCCGACGCTGCTCCTCGCGGACGAGCCGACGTCCAACCTCGACGACGCGCACGCCATGCAAACGCTAGACCTCCTGGAAGCGCAGGCAAAGGCGTGCAGGGCGACGCTGCTGATCGCAACGCACGACCAGCGCATCAGATCGCGCTTCCGCAAGCAGTACGTGCTGGGATCATGACGCTCGCCCGCATCAGTTTTTCGTACTTGTGGCAGCGGCGATTGAGCACTGCCCTCAACGTGGCGCTCCTCGCCTTCGGCGTGGCGGCCGTCACGCTCCTGCTGCTCTCCAGCGCGCAGCTCGAGGAGCGCGTGTATCGCGACGCGCGCGGCATCGATCTCGTGGTGGGCGCCAAAGGCAGCCAGACGCAGATCGTACTTTCCAGCATATACGAGCTCGACGTGCCCACGGGCAGCATCCTGTGGAGCGAAGCGCAGGAGATCGCGAAGCACAAAAGCGTGCGCAAGGCGATACCGCTCACGCTCGGCGACAACTACGCCGGCTTCCGCATCGTCGGCACGAGCCACGACTACCTGACGCATTACGAGGCCGAGCTCGTCGAAGGCAGGTTGTGGCAGGAGCCGCTCGAAGCGGTGATCGGCGCCGACGTCGCCGCCCGCCTGCGCCCGCGCATCGGCTCCACCATCGTCGCGTCGCACGGACTCTCGGTCAGCGGCGGTGAGGCGCACAACGAGCTGCCGTACCGCGTGGTCGGCACGCTCGCACGCACCGGCAGCGTCGTCGACCAGCTCGTGCTCACAGACGTGGCGAGCTACTGGGCGGTGCACGCCCAGCAGAAGCCGGCGGAAGGCGACCTCGTCGCGGAACCGCTTGCCGACGACGGCAGGACGATCAGCGCGCTGCTGCTGCAATACGCCTCGGCCGGCGCCGCGGGCGACCTGCCGCGGTTCGTGAACGCGTACACGAACATGCAGGCCGCTTCGCCCGCATACGAGACGGCGCGGATTTTCGGGGTCGTCGCGGTCGGCATGGACCTCCTGCGGGGTTTCGCGCTCGTCCTGATGGTATCCGCGGCGCTTTCGATCTTCATCGCGCTCTACAACGGGCTGAACGAGCGGCGCTACGATCTCGCGGTCATGCGCACCCTGGGTGCGACGCGCGAGGACATCATGGCGCTCTTGCTTTTCGAAGGCATCATCCTCGCGTTCGTCGGGGCTGTGTTCGGACTGCTGCTCGGGCACATACTCACTTCCATGCTCGGCTTCGCTCTGAGACAGGCGCAGCAGATTTCGGTCACCGGCTGGACCTGGTATTCGAGCGAGCTGTGGATCGTCGGGCTCGCGCTGCTCGTCGGCGTCGCGACTGCGCTCCTCCCCGCGTGGCGTGCGCACGAAGTCGACATCGCCGGAACGCTCGCACGCGGCTGACGCTCGCGCCGCGTTCCCGACTGCGGGTGAAAGCGCATCCCCCCGAATCGTCTCGACCGCCGCGGCGTCGCAGCCGCGTCCTCGCCGGCTGGCTCGCCGGGAGTGTCATCGCGCACGCCCTCGTGCTGCTTGCGCTGCCGGATTCGCCCGAGCGCGCGCCTCGCGTGGAGATACTGCGGGTGGAGATCGAGAAATCCGAGCCGCCTCGCGAGGCGAAGCCCGAAACGCAGCGCGTAGCGAAAGCGACGCCTCGGCCGAAACCGATCCTTGCCGAGAAACCGCGGGCGCCGTCACCGAAGCCGCCGCGCGAACCGGCGCCCTGGAAGGAAGTCGCTCCTCCACTGCCGCCGCGCGAGGTCCTCGCGCTGCCGCGTGAGCCGGCCCGGCCGCAGCCGGCATTCACGGTTCCCGCGCCCGAAGCGCCCGCTCCGCAGAAGGGAGAGCCGGTGCGCGCTCCGCCGCCCTTGCCGCCGCCGGAAGCGCCGGCAGCAGCCAAACCCGCGCCTCCTCCGCGCATTGCGGATGCCCGGGTGCTCGATTCGCCGGTGCGTTATCCGCGCACCGCGGAGCAGGGGCGCGTCACGCTGAAAGTGCTCGTGAGCCGCGACGGCCGCGTAGCGAACGCGACTCTCGAGAAGACGAGCGGGTACGCGAATCTCGATCAGCACGCGCTGCAGGCCGTCCGCGGCTGGCGCTTCGCGCCGGCGCGCCAGG
>CAZULX010000061.1:0-3136 GCA_964621335.1 uncultured Streptomycetaceae bacterium | reverse complement strand
GCCCTGGCGCAGGAGCTGCACAGGAGCAAGCGCAACGACGCGCACCTCGCCATCATCATGCTCGATATCGACCATTTCAAGCAGTTCAACGACGACTACGGTCACGATGCGGGCGACGCGGTTTTGCGGGAGCTGGGCGTGTTCCTCAAAAAGCACGTCCGCGGAAGCGATGTCCCGTGCCGATACGGCGGGGAGGAGTTCATCCTGATCCTGTCCCCGTCGACCATCGAAGGCGCCATGCGCCGCGCCGAGACCATACGCGAGGCTGCCACGCATCTCAGCGTTCGGCACGCAGGACAGGATCTCGGCAAGGTCACGTTGTCGATGGGCGTCGCGATCTTTCCCGATAACGCGTCCGACGTCGAGGCCACCGTAAAAGCCGCGGATGTCGCGCTTTATCAGGCGAAGACCGAAGGACGCAACCGCGTGATCATGGCCGGGGTAGCACGTACTTGTCCTTGAGCCGCAGGACACGCTCGTGCAGAGCGGTGTTGCCTTCGGTCAGGGTGAGGAGCCGTGCAACGAGGTATTCCAGATGGAGAATGGCGACCCGGGGGGCGAGCGACTTCGAGACGATGCGCTTGATCGCGTTCTCGCATTCGGCGAGGCCCTTGTTCGCTTTCGGATAGACGAAGACGAGCCCGCTTTCGCGATACCGGCCCAGATAAGAGACGTTCCTCAGGATCTCGTAGTGCCTGAAGAAAGTCTCGCTCTCCAGCCATAGTTCATCGACACGGTCGGTCAGATACGGCCGGTAATGACGCTCGAGCTTCTCGCGGTGCGGTGGATTGTCGGCGCAGACGCTGAACTCCTGCTCCTCGAGCTTGAAGACGAAGAAGACTTTCCCGCCCTCGGGCTCTTCCAGAGCGAAGTCGAAGCGCGTGCCTTCGTCAGGGTCGAAGAC
Source organism: uncultured Streptomycetaceae bacterium (assembly GCA_964621335.1). Taxonomy (GTDB): domain Bacteria; phylum Pseudomonadota; class Gammaproteobacteria; order Burkholderiales; family SG8-41; genus JAQGMV01. The sequence continues at coordinate 2,232 of CAZULX010000061.1, read as the reverse complement.
TTTTCCGAAGCGTCCCGAGTAAGACGCGTCGGCAGGAAGGCCGATCGCTTCCAGCAGCCGCGGGTCGACGCGGCCGGTCTTTTCGTCCACCAGCGGCGAGAACAGATCGAGCGCCAGGGCCCCCTTCACTGCGCAGCGCTTCTCGCCTTGGCGACCTGGTCCCGGATGATGCTGTCGACGCCGCGCCCGTACTCCATCGCGACCGACAGGTCGGTGATATGGCTGGGAATGTGGTCGAGCGCTTTCTTGCACCAGTCGAGCGCGGCGGGCTCGAATTGCGCGACGTGTGCGGCGAGCGCCTTCGCTTCGTCCAGCAGTCTTGCGCCGGGAACCGCGAAGTTGACGACCCCCATGTCCACCGCAGCCGCGGCACCGAAGCGGCGTCCGGTGAGCACCTGCCACGCGCCGTGCTTGCGCACGCCGCGCAACTGCGCCGAGGCGCCTGCGATTCCCGGGTAGATGCCCCAGCTTATCTGCGGCACGCCGATCTCGGCGTCCTCGGCGATGATCGCGAGATCGCAGACGTTGACTAGCGTCACGCCGCCGCCCAGCGCCAGCCCGTTGACCGCGGCGATGAAGACCGCGGGATGGTTGCGGATGATCGTGCACATCGTGTCGTACCATTTGTTGCGCACGTTGTCGCCGCGGATCTTCGCGCCTTTGCGCACCCACTCGTTGCGCTCGCGCAAGTCCACGCCGGCGCAGAAAGCCTTGCCGCGCGCGGTGATGACGATCGCCGAATGGCGTCCCCGGCACTCTTCGAGGCGCTGCTGGAGCTGCAGCACCATGGGCGAGGAGAGCGCGTTCATTTTTTCCGGCCGGTTGAACGTGATGACCGCGTAGCGCTCGAACTCTTCGAACAGGATGAGGTCTTCGGACATCGCACTCGCCCTAGAACTTCTTCGGCATGAAGTTCTCCTTGCCGATCTGGTTCTGGATGACGGAGGTGATTACGCGCCCGTATTCGAGCGACGCGGTCCAGTCGGAAACGTGGCCCGGTATGTCGTCGAGGGCTTTCTTGCTCCAGTCGATCGTCACCGGATTGAATTTCGCGATGCCTTCGGCGATCGCGCGCGCTTCCTCCACCACCCGCTTCGCGGGGACCGCCACGTTGACGAGGCCCCAGCGCGCCGCGGTGCGCCCGTCGATGGGCCTGCCGGTGAGGAGCATCCACGACGCATGCTTGCGCAGAATGCGAAGCTGGGTGCTCGGGCCGCCGATGGTGGGATACGCCGCCGCCGCGATCTCCGGCAATGCGATCCTTGCGTCTTCGGCCACGACCGCGAGATCGCAGATGTTGATGAGCGAGACGCCGTCGCCGATCGCGTCGCCGTTCACTGCGGCGATAAAGACCGACGGGTGCTTGCGGATGAGCTCGATGGTTTCCGTCGCGGAGTGACCCTGGCGCGAGTATTCGGGCGCGGCGCCTTCGCTTTCCGGCTCGATGCCCGTGCAAAAGGAGTCGCCCGCACCCGTCAGGATGATCGCCTTGTAGCGGCCGACGCTTTGCCGCAGGACGTCCTGCAACGCACGCTGCGCGTCCCGGTCGAGCGCGTTGCCTTTATCGGGGCGATCGAGCGTGATGCAGGCGTAGGCGCCGCAATCTTCGAGGGTTACCGACTGCTGTGACATGATCACTCCGGATCAAAGAGGTTCGTCATTCCGGACTTGATCCGGAATCCATTGGAAGGCCGTTCCGCGGCGGCATTTTGCCGGCGAGCCGCCCGAAGGTGATGCCTTCGGCGAGGTTGCCGCCGCCCTGATAGACGAACTGGAACACCGACGAAATTTCGCCCGCGGTATAGAGGCGGGGGATGGGGTTGTCGTCCCAGTCGACGACCTGGCGCTGCGCGTTCGCGCGCAGGCCGCCTTTGGTGTTGGGGCCTCCGGGATAGAGCGGGATCGCGTAGAAAGGGGGCTCGCTCACCGGGCCCATCGATTCGACCTCGCGCTCGAATTCGCCGTCGCGTCCCGCAGCGCAGTAGCCGTTCCAGCGCACGACTGTGTCGACCAGCGCCGAAACCTCCATCGCCTCGCGGTTGTCCGGATGCGCCCGAATTTTCGCCCCCAGCTCTTCGAGGGTTCGTCCCTCGAGGATCCAGCCTTTGCGCAATGCATTCAGGTTGTCCTCGCCCCAGTCGACGCCCATGTATGCGGCGCGCCCGACGCGAACGAGCGGGCCTTTCTTCATGAGCACCGAATCGAACACCATCCACGACGGGATGCGCGGAT
>CAZULX010000060.1:0-2581 GCA_964621335.1 uncultured Streptomycetaceae bacterium | reverse complement strand
AGATGCGATACGCGCACGAGCGCATCGGCAAGCGCGTCGACGTCCGCCGGCGGTTTCCCGCGGAAGCCTCGCAGGAGCTTCGCCCCTTTGACTTCGGCGATCATCTCGAGCGCTTCCGGCCGGTCGATCGGGCAGTGGCGGAGTGCCACGTCGTTATAGACCTCCACCATGATCCCGCCGCTGCCGAAGAGCAGCATTGGGCCGAGCTGCGCGTCGTATTTCACGCCGACGATGGTCTCGACGCCCCCGGTCACCATTTCCTGCACCAGCACGCCGAGGATGTTCGCGTCGGGCGCGTGCTTGCGGGCATTGGCATATAGCTCGTCGTAAGCGTTGCGCAAGTCCTCCGCATTGCGTAAGCCGAGCCGCACGGCGCCGGCTTCGGTCTTGTGCACGATGTCGGGGGAATCTATTTTCATCGCGACGGGATAACCCAGGCGCTCCGCGGCTTCGGCCGCACCGCCGGCGGACTGCACCGAAATCTCGCGCGGACCCGCGATGCCCCACGCCGCGATGACCTGCTTCCCCTCGCTTTCTGAAAGGCTCGCGCGTCCCAGCGCGCGCAATCCAGCGAGCGCCTGTTTCTGCGCGGCGGTGAGCGCAGGCGTTGCGGCCGCCTGCGCCGCGCGGCGATCGCGCCAGTCGTGGTAGTCGGCGAGCGCTTTCAACGCCCGCGCGAGCTTCTCGGGCGAATAGAAAATCGGCACCCCGGAGCGCTTGAGCTGGGGAAGCGTCGCCTGGTCGCCGCGCCCGGAAGTCCAGAAGAACGCGACGTTCTTGTCGGTGCGCTCCGCGAGGCTCACGACCTGATCGATCTGCTTCCCGGCGCCGGCGCTCGCGATGACGAGCGTGCCGACTTCGGGCTCCTCGATGAGGTAATCCATGATCTGCGGAAACTCCTCGCGCCGCGCGAAGCCGGTCACGTCGGCGGGGTTGGCCGCCCATCCGAAATCCTTGAGGATGGCGTTGATGCCGTCCCGTGCGCGATCGGTGAGCTGCGGCAGATCGAGACCCGCCTGCCCGAGCATGTCCGCCGTGAGCGAGCTGATGCCGCCGGAGTGGGACACCACCGCGACGCCGCGCTTTTTCGGTTTGCGCGCGTGCGCGAAAAGCTGCGAGGTTTCGAGCAGCTCGTCGTAGTCCTGCACCCGCACCACGCCGTACTGCCTGAACACCGCGTCGTACAGCGCATCGGCACCGGTGAGCGCCGCGGTGTGCGAGCGCGCCGCGCGCGCGCCGGACTCCGAGCGGCCGATCTTGATGAGCACGATGGGCTTGCCGCGCTCGGCTGCGTGTCTCGCGACCGCGATGAATTTGTCGACGTTCTTGAAGCCTTCGACGAAGCCCGCGACGACGCGGGTTTCAGGGTCGTCCACGAGGTAGCGCGCGAAGTCGGAGAAATCGAGGTCGATCTCGTTCCCGGTCGAAATGATGTGCGAGAGCCCGATGCCGCTGTCGACCGCGCGCAGCAGGAACGGCCCGAAAGCGGTCGCGCCGCTCTGGCAGACGAGCCCGATGTGTCCGGTCAGTCCGCCGAGGGTGCGCGACGAAGCGGTTGCCCAGATGTCGTCGCGGACGTTGGCGACGCCGAGGCAGTTGGGGCCGGTGAAGTGAAAGCCGGTTTCGCGCGAGAATGCCGCCACCGTCTTCTGGAGATCGAGACCGGCGTCGGTTCCGCGCTCCGCGAAGCCGGCGGAGATGATGACCGCCGATCCCGCTTTCTTCGCGTGACATTCCTTCAGCACGTCGAGCACGCGGTTGTACGCGACGACCACGCCCACGAGGTCGGGTGCTTCGGGAAGCTCAGCGATGCTGCGGTACGAGCGTATGCCGTTGATCTCGTCGTAGTTCGGGTTGACCGGGTAGATGCGTATGCGGTCCTTCGCCCGCATCACCGCATTGAGAAGGCGCCCGCCGTAGCCGCCTTTGGGCGATGCCCCGACGATGGCGATCGAGCGCGGGTTGAGCATGCTTTCGATCGCTTTCCGGTGTCCCTCGGTCCACGTGTCCACGTTATGGCCTTTCTCTCCCGCGCGCGAAGACGCGCTTCAGACTCCGCCGATTATAGGATGTGCGCGCGAGAGCGACGCGCGCCCGACATAACAGCGAATGCATAACCTTATCCGGTTTCCGCATGTTGGCAATACGGCGCCGTCGCCGCTAAACTTTGGGCCTCAACATCCAGCGCGTACGACCGGTCTCACGCGCTCGGCCCGCACTGCATACGGAGGACTTCCATGATCGACGAGACGCACGACGCGAAACGAGAGAGCTGGGTGAAATCGGCGCAGGGGCACGCGGTGTTCCCGGTGCAGAATCTGCCGCTCGGCGTGTTCAGCGTGGGAGGCAGCGCGCCGCGCGGCGGCGTTGCGATCGGCGACGAGATTTTCGATCTGAAAGCGGCGCTGGACGCCGGGCTCTTTTCGGGCGAGAGCGAGAAGGGCGCCGCGGCCGCCGCGGGCGCGTACCTGAACCCGCTGATGGCGCTCGGCAGGGCGCCGCGCGTGGCGCTGCGCAAACAGCTCTTCAATCTGCTCGCGGCCGACGGCAAGGACCGCGCGCAGGCCGAGAAGCTCGCGGG
>CAZULX010000059.1:0-6256 GCA_964621335.1 uncultured Streptomycetaceae bacterium | reverse complement strand
CCCAGGATGCTCTGCACGAGCGCGGTCACCACCACGCCGAGCGCGACGCCGCGGATCGCCTGACCGGCGAGCGTCACGACCTCGTCGCCGCGCGCGCCGGCTATACGCTGGAAGAACCGCCGCACTCCGACCGCCGCGCTTTCACCGTAGGCGTAGAGCACCGCTGCGATGATGATCGTCAGCAGGAACTGCAGCGCCATGATGCCGAAGCCCCCCACTTCGACCACGAACCAGCTCATCATGCCGCGCGCGTAAGGCTCGAGCTTCGCCGTGAGCTCCTCCGGCCCCCACGTCGCGAGCTCGGCCCACGTCTGCGCGATCTTCGGCCCTGCGAGCGGCAGGTTGGCGATCCACGCCGGAAGCTCGACGAGCTCGGCCTTGGCTAAAGTGCGCACCCAGCCCGCGATCTCGTCGGCGTTGGCGACGAGCGTGCTGATGGCGAGCGAAAAAGGAACGATGAAAGCGAGGACGAGGGTAGCCGTCATGGCGATCACCGCGAGCCAGCGGCGGTTCCACAGCCGCTGCTGCGTCTCGATCATGAGTCCCCACGTCGCGACCACGATCATCGTCGCCCAGATGAGCGGCGGAATGAACGGGCGCAGGATCCAGAAGCAGGCGCCGATCAGGCCCACCATGAAAAGGACCGCGAACGTGGTGCGCGTGAGATCGCGGCGGATGTCGAAGGCGGCGGCCGGTGGCGGCGCCCTCCTGCGCTCGATGCGCCTTTCGTGAACGCCCGCGGTGTCCTCAGGCGGCCCTGCCCCCTCGTGCTGCATTTCCATGGCCCTTTAGCGTGATCGCGCCGCCTCATGCGTTTGGCGTGCCCCGGCCGCCATGATAAAAGAAGCGGGTCGCAACTCTCCGACGATTTTCATGACCGCAGCCTTTCCTGCCGCAGAACCGCAGTCGCTGGGCTTTTCGCCCGCGCGCCTGAAGCGCATCGGCGCCGCGCTGGGTGCAGAGATCGCCGCCGGCACGCTGCCCGGTGCGACGATGGCGATCGCGCGCCAGGGCAAGCTCGCGTACCACGAAGCATTCGGCGAGCTCGATCCCGCGGCCCGCAAGCCGATGCCCAAAGACGCGATCTTCAGCATCGCGTCGATGACCAAACCGCTGGCGAGCGTCGGCGCGCTGATGCTGTACGAAGAAGGCCGCATGATGGTGAACGAGCCCGTCGGCAAGTATCTGCCGCAGCTCTCGCGCATGCGGGTGGGCTCGCCAGGCTGCGACGGCAGCCCCGCGCAAACCGTCGAGCTCGACCGCGAAGCGACGATACAGGACCTGATGCGGCACACGTCGGGCTTCAGCTACGGACGCGGCGCGACGCCGCTCCACAGGGTCTACCCGGTGGGCTCGGCGGAGTCGGCGGCGAAGTGGACGGGCGCAGAATTCATCGACCGCCTCGCGGCGCTTCCGCTGCACTTTCAGCCGGGCTCGGCGTGGGAATACAGCCTGGGTTTCGACGTGCTCGGGCTCGCGATCGAAGCCGTCGCTGGGAAGCCGCTGCGCGAGTATCTGCGCGAGCGCATTTTCGAGCCGCTCGGCATGAGCGACACCGGCTTCGTGGTGCCTGCGGAGAAAGTCGGCCGTTACGCGAAAGCGCTGCCGAACGATCCACTCACGCGCGAGCCCCAAACGCTGCGCGACAGTACCCGGCTCAACAAGTTCGATTGCGGCGGCGGCTGTGCGGTCTCCACCGCCCTCGATTACCTGCGCTTCGCGCAAATGCTCCTGAATCGCGGCGAGCTCGACGGCGTGCGCCTACTCGGGCGCAAGACGGTCGACTACATGACCGCCGATCACATGGGCCCCGAGATCGACGCGAAGCTGCTGCACGCCTATCCCAACATCAACGGCTACGGCTTCGGCCTCGGCGTCGCGGTTCGCCGCGGGCGGGGCATCTCGGGGGTCAACAGCTCCGCGGACGAATTCCACTGGGCGGGCTCGACCGGCACCTACTTCTGGGCCGATCCATCGGAAGAGCTCGCCGTGGTGTTCATGGCGCACGCGCCGGGAGCGATACGCTATTACCACCGGCAGATCGCTCACGCGCTCGTCACGCAGGCACTGGCATGAACCATGAGTCTTTACTGCGAGAGGGAAGCATGGCCATTCCGAATCTGATGACCGCGATCGAAATCACCCGCGCAGGCGGGCCTGAAGTGTTGAAGCCGACGACGCGGCCGGTTCCCGAGCTCGAAGCCGATCAGGTGCTGATAGCAGTCGCTTACGCGGGCGTGAACCGCCACGACTGCGGGCAGCGCGCGAGAGGACACGGTCCCACCGGGGCGACCGACATCCCGGGGCTCGAAGTGTCGGGCAAGATCGTCGCGGTCGGCCCTGGCGTGACGGGCTGGAAAGTGGGAGACGGCGCGTGCGCGCTCGTGAACGGCGGCGGCTACGCGCAGTATTGCATCGCGAATGCGGCGACGACGCTGCCGATACCCGAGGGTTTCGACATGAGGCTCGCCGCCGCGCTTCCCGAAGCGCTCATGACGGCGTGGTTCAACGTATTCATGCTGGGGCACCTCAAGAAGGGAGAGTGGTTGCTGGTGCACGGCGGATCGAGCGGCGTGGGCAGCACTGCGATCCAGCTCGCGAAGCTCGAAGGCGCGCGGGTCGTGACCACCGTCGGCAACGCTGCGAAATCCGACGCGTGCAGAAAGCTCGGCGCGGACCACATAGTCAACTATCGCGAACAGGATTTCGTCGCGGAAGTGAAGAGAGCGAGCCTGGGCCACGGCGCCGACGTGATCCTCGACATGGTCGGCGGCGCCTACGCAAAGCGCAATCTCGAGGCGCTGGCGATGGACGGCCGGCTCGTGCACCTCGCGAGCGGAGGGGGCGACGAATTCAGCGTGCCGCTCGGCTCTATCATGCAGAAGCGCGCGGTGGTCACCGGCTCGCAGCTGCGCGCCTCGGCGCTTCCGGTGAAAAAAGAAATCGTGCGCCAGCTTAACCAGCGCGTTTGGCCTCACCTCGGAACGAAAGTGACTCCGATCGTCGACTCGGTGCTGTCGCTCGAGAGCGCGGCCGCCGCGCACGCCCGCATGGAATCGAGCGTGCACATCGGCAAGATCCTGCTCGAGGCGTGATTACTGCGGATCGATGCCCGCGCTTTTCGCGATCTCGCGATAGCGCTTGATCTCACGCGGCAGCAGGTCTGCGAGCTTTGCCGCCGGAGTCGGCGTCGGCTCCGCCCCCTGCTTCTCCAGGAACGCCCTCACCTCCGGCGTGCCGAGGATCTTGTTGATCGCGGTGTTGAGCGCCTGGACGCGGTCCGCGGGCGTTCCGGCCGGAGCGAATATGCCCCACCACAGGTAATACTCGTATCCGGCCACGCCCGATTTGGCGATCGCCGGCAGGCCGCGCACGAGCTCCGAAGGCTCGGGGCTCGTGACCGCGATCACGCGCACGCGCTTGGCGTGGATCATCGGCAGCAGCGCGGACTGGCTCGCAATCACCGAATCCACCTCGCCCGAAGCGAGCGCGGTCACCGCGGGCGCGATCCCTTTGTACGGGATGTGTCTCACGTCGATTCCCGCGTGGTTCCCGAACAGAGCCATCGCGAAGTGGTTGTTCCCGCCCGTTCCCGACGACGCATACGTGAGCTTGCTGGGATTCTTCTTCGCGTAGGCTACGAACTCCTTTACCGTTTTCGCCGGCACGGAAGGATGCACCGCGAGTACCTGCGGCGCCTTGCCTATCATCGCGACCGGCACGAACGATTTCTCCGCATCGAACGGGAGCTTCTTGCGCACCGCCACGGTACCGGTGTACGAGGACGTGGTCCCGAGCAGGGTGTGGCCGTCCGGCGCCGCTTTCGACACGCCTTCGGCGCCGATCATGCCGCTCGCACCGGGACGGTTATCGACGATGACGTTCTGGCCCCACGCGTCACCCAGGTGTTTGGCCACCATTCGCACCAGCACATCCGTCGAGCCGCCGGCGGAATAGGGAACGACGATGGTGATGGGCTTCGAAGGATAGGCCGGCGCGGCCCCGTGTGCATTGACAGCCAGAACCGCGGTGACGAGCGCGGGGGCGAGCGCGCGCCCGATGTGCAGCAACCTCATGGTGAATCTCCTCGATTGTTTTTGACAGGTGTCGAAAGGTGGACACCTTACCCCGAACCGGGTTCCACGGTCGGAACCCAACCGTGGAGCGCGGTCCGGGGTTTCGCCTTCGATCAGCCCGGAGGCGGAATCCCGGCGTCCTTGATGACTTTCCTCCAGCGCGCGAGCTCGCTGCGTACTTTGTCCCCGAGCTCTTTCGGCGTGCTGCTCGCGGGCTCGAGCCCGATACCTTCGACCCGCTTCACGAACTCGGGATTGGCGACCGCCGCTCTCAACTCCGCGTTGACCTTGTTGATGACCGCGACCGGTGTGCCGCGCGGTCCGAAGATCCCGTACCACGTCGTGTTGTTGAAACCGGGCAACAACTCCGCGACGGTGGGCACGTCGGGCAACTGCTTCGCGCGGTGCGGGTGACCGATGCCGATCGCGCGCACGCGTCCCGAGGCGAGATGCGGCTGCCATTGCGGAATGCTGCCGAAGATCGCCTGGATGCGGCCCGCGACGAGATCGGTCGTCGCCGGGCCGCCGCCTTTGTACGGCACGTGCGTGAATTCGGCGCCCGTCATCGCTTTCAGCAATTCCATCCCAAGGTGGTTCGGCGTGCCGATGCCGGGCGAGCCGAAATTGACTTTGCCCGGCTGCGCTTTGGCGAGATCGACCAGCTCCTTCACGGTCTTGGCGGGAACCGAGGGATGAACGACGAGCAGGAAAGGCGCATACACGGCGAGGCCGATCGGCGCGAAATCCCTCACCGGATCGTACGCGAGCTTGCTGCCGAAAGCGGGATTCACGATCAGCCCGCCGGAGGTGCCGAGGAGCAGCGTGTAACCGTCGGGTGTCGCCTGGGCGCCGAGCGCGTGCCCTATGGTGGAGCCGGCGCCGGGCCGGTTGTCGATCACCACCGCCTGGCCGAACTTGTCCGCAAGCCAGGCGCCGAAAGCGCGCGCGGTCGGGTCGGTCGAGCCGCCCGGAGGATAGGGAACGATCAGACGTATGGGACGGTTGGGATACGACGCGTCGGCGGCGTGCACCGCGCCGGCCGCGCCGAGTAAAACCAGTAACACCGAAACGATCCTGCATGGCCACTGATGAAGCATGAACCCTCCCTCCAGGTTTTTATCGCGATAGACTGACGTTCCCCGCGAATGTTGAATCAAGCGCATCGATTCGCCAAGGACTATTCGAGTATGAACGAATCCGCACCCGGCCCGCGCGCCCTGCCGCGCATCGAGCTCATGCTCTGTCCGGGAACGCTGCCGAGCGCGCCCGAAGAGATCCAGCGCATGTTCGACGAATACTAAAGAGCACGAGATCGCGATGTACGACGCGATCGTCGCCGGGGTCGGCGGCATGGGCAGCGCGACGGTCTATCACCTCGCTCGCCGGGGCGTGAAAGTCCTCGGCCTCGAGCAGCACGACATTCCCCACGAGCTGGGCTCCTCCCACGGCCTCTCCCGCATCATCCGGCTCGCTTACGCCGAACACCCGGATTACGTGCCGCTCTTGAAGCGCGCATACGCACTGTGGCACGAGATCGGAAACGAAGCGGGCGGAGAGCTTCTCATCGTCACCGGCGGCATCGATGCGGGAGTCGAGGACAGCGCGACCGTCGAAGGCTCGCTCTCCTCGTGCGCGATCCACGGCCTGCCGCACGAGCGGCTGACGGCCGCGGCGCTGGCGCGCCGCTTTCCCGGTTACCGGCTCGCGCCGGACATGGTCGGCATCTACCAGCCGGACGCGGGCCTGCTCCCGCCCGAGCGTTGCGTTCTCGCGTACGCCGCAGCCGCGAAAAAGCGCGGCGCTGAGATTCATACGCGCGAGCGCATCGCAGGCTGGGAGGCCGAAGGCAACGGGGTGCGCGTCGTCACCGAGCGTGAGACCTATCGGGCGCGCAAGCTCATCGTGACCGCGGGCCCGTGGGCGGGGAAGCTCGTTCCCGCGCTCGCGCCGCTGGCCGTACCCGAACGCCAGGTGATGCTGTGGGCCGAACCGCTCGAGCCCGCGCACTTCGAGGCGGCGGTTTTTCCGGTGTTCAACATGGAAGCGCCCGCAGGCCGCTTTTACGGTTTTCCCGCGCACGGCGGTACCGGCTTCAAGATCGGCAAGTATCACCATCGCGGGGAGCGCGTCGAAGATCCGGACGGCATGGACCGCGACTGCCACCCCGAAGACGAAGCGGT
>CAZULX010000058.1:0-2596 GCA_964621335.1 uncultured Streptomycetaceae bacterium | reverse complement strand
ACGCGATCGTCGGCCTTGCCGACGACGATGTTCGAGGCCGAGAGATTGCACAGCACCAGCGCGCCCGCGAGCGCCCCCTGCGTCGAGGGTGGATCGGCCGCCCAGAAGTCCTCGCAGATCTCGATGTGAAATATGAAATCGGGCAGGTCGGAGGCTGCGAAGAGGAGATCGGTTCCGAAAGGCGCGGTCTGGCCGGCGAGCTTCACGTCGAGCCCGACCATGTCGATGCCCGAAGCGAACCAGCGGTTCTCGTAGTACTCGCGGTAGTTGGGGAGGAAGGATTTCGGCGTGACGCCGAGGATTTTTCCGCGCGAAATGGCGACGCCGCAATTGTAGAGGCGGGCGTTGCGCCGCACCGGGGCCCCGACGATGACGACCGGGCGCAGCGCTTTCGAGGCTTCGACGAGCCGGGCGATGCCGGTTTCGACCGCGTCGAGGAGCGCGTCCTGGAGCAGGAGATCGTCGATCGCGTAGGCGCTGATGCCGAGCTCGGGAAACAGCATGAGATCGCAGTTCCGGGTCTCCCCTTCGCGCATCATCGCGAGCGTCTCGTCGGTGTTGGCCTGCGGGTCGCCGACGCACATCCGCGGCGTGCACGCCGCGACGCGCACGAAGCCCTGGCGGTGCATCGAATAGAAATCCTGGCTGGGCATCGGGAAAGCGCCTCCGGTTGAGTTGGCCGATTATATGACGGCCTGATACGCTTCCTGTCTTGAGCGATCTACCCGGGAGGACAGCATGGCGCGCGTACCGTACGTCGACAGAGAGAACATGGACGCCGAAGGTCAGGAGATTTACGACCGCATACGGCGCGACCGCAACTCGCAGACAGTGGGCCTGCAGTTCCGGGCGATGCTGCACAACCCGCGGGCCGCCGGCTTTCTCACGTCGATGGGCGCGCAGCTGCGCTTCCACAGCGCGATGCCCGACGACCTGAAAGAGCTCGCGATCATCGTGCTCGCGCGCGAGTGGGGGAGCGACATCGAGTGGACGGCGCACGCCGCGCTCGCCGCCAAAGCCGGTGTCGCGGCCGCGACGATCGAAGCCATCCGCACGCAGAAAGAGCCCGCGAGCCTCGGCGCGTCCGAGCAGGTCGTCGTGCGCTTCGTGCACGAGCTCCTGCGGGCGAAAGCGCTTACGGACGAGACTTTCGAAGCCGCGAAGACACTCCTCGGAACGAAGGGCGTGGTCGACCTCACGCTCACGTGCAGCTACTACACCGCGATCAACCTCGCGCAAATCGCGCTCAGGCCCGAGATGGCGCCGGGGCTCCAGTCGACGCTCTGATCTCGTCATCCCGGCGTAGGCCGGGATCCAGAAAACCTCTGCGCGAAAGCTTCGCCTGGATACCGGCCTACGCCGGTATGACGAGCTATCGGTTCTTCAGCACGTCCTGCCACACCGGGCCCAGCACGTCGAGGCGGGGCGTCGTCGTGTAGGGCACGTAGCCTTTGGCGCGCGACCTTTTGATCGCGTCTTTTTGCGACGCGAGCGCTGCGGGGTATTCGATGTCGAAAACCTGCTTGCCGTCGGCCGTGACGAGGTCGAGGTAGGCCGTCGCCCACTCGACGTCGGCGGCCGAGCGCGCCTCGTCGCCCACGTAGAAAACCGACTCGCGCATTTGCGCCGTGATGCGCGAGCGGTAGGCGCGGTCGGTCAGGAGCTCGACGCCGGCGTTGGGGATTCCGATGTAGGCCGGCAGCTTGGATCGCCCGTGCGCCATGAGCTCGGCGACGAGGTTCTTCATGCGCGCCTTCGCGGTCCACTCCCCGCTCTTCTCCCAGTAGGCGAACGCGTCGACTACGTCGTAGACGACGCCGGCATAACCGCAGGCGAGGATACGGTCGATGCACTGCTTCAGGATCGCGAGCCAGGCTTCGTCCCAGTACCTGACTTCATAGGAACCGTCCCACGGGCTTCTCGCGCCGAGCCACGCGGGCGCGGTTCCGGGAACGACATCGCAGCTGCCGTCGACCCAGGCCGCGTTCCAGTACCAGCGATAGGTGGATGCCTGGCCGATCGAGAGGTAGGAGAGCAGCGTCTTTCCCGCGGAGATCCCGGCGACCTCTGCCTGCGTGAAGCCGCAGTCGTCGACGTCGACGACGACCATGTCGGCGCGCGAAGCGCGTATCGCATCGAACTGCTCGCGCTGGAGCTGGTACTGGAAATTAACGATCATCTACAGGAGCGTGCTCGCCCGCTCCGCGATCATCAGCGTCGGCGAATTGGTGTTGCCACTGGTGATGGTGGGCATGACGCTCGCATCGACGATGCGCAGCCCCGCCACGCCACGCACCCTGAGATGCGGGTCGACCACCGCCATGGCATCGTCGTCCCGCCCCATCCGGGCGGTCCCCACCGGATGGAAGATAGTGGTACCGATGTCGCCGGCCAGCCGCGCCAGATCGTCATTGCTCTGGTACGCCATCCCTGGCTTCACCTCTTCAGGCGAATACTTCGCGAAGGCCGGCTGTTCGGCGATACGCCGGGTGACCCGCAGCGAATCCGCCGCTACCTGGCGATCCTCGGGGGTGCTCAGGTAGTTGGGCGAGATAGCCGGCGCCTGGCGGGGATCGCGACTCTTGATGCGTACCGT